>CAJXNE010000001.1 GCA_913056285.1 uncultured Zetaproteobacteria bacterium
ATTTAGTAGCCCTTCAGCTGCGGCTGGAATCGTGATGGGGCGATCAGCTAATGGTTTGACTGAATGGAAAACGACTTCCGGTCAGATTTTGAAAGCTTTGGAAAAGGGCTGATTTATGGACGTTCTTTTGGCTCATGGTTCTTCCGATGGCAGGCATGTTGAACAGGTGAAAGCTCTGGCATGCAGGGTGTCCGGTTTGCTGGATGAAGAAATAGGCGCAGCATTTCTGGATGATCATGCCTTGCCGGAGGGGGCAACGGTGTTGCCGCTGTTTCTCGGTCGGGGCAAGCATGTCCGTGAAGATGTTCCCGCCCTGATTGCGGCATCGGGTTGCCGGGTTTTACCTCCATTAGATCATCTTGCTGATACGATTGCGGATATGGCGGTTGGTCAGATGACAAAAGAAACACGCCGTATCAATGCTATGTTTGTGCTCTATCGCTTTGCCGGTTTCGAGAAACTGGCGGCGGCTCTTTATGGCAGGATGAAAATCTGTTCGAAACATGCGCTTGCTTCGCTGCACAGCGAACCTTCAGTGAAAACTGTGCTGATGCACTGGCGGCAGGAGGCCGTCAGCCCCATATCCGTGCAACCGATGTTATTGTTTGAAGGCAGTAGCATGGACAGAATGCGCACCATGACTGAGGCCTTCGATATTAATATCGCACCGGTATTATCGGAATACGACGGTTTTACCGCGCTGATTGCGGATCAATTTCGGCAGCAATCGTGAAGCTGGATGCGCCCTTGCAGCGCGGCGAAGTGGCATTGGTTGGAGCAGGGCCGGGGGCAGCGGCGCTGTTGACGCTGGCGGCAGCGAAACTGATTGGTGATTGTGATGCGATTGTGTATGACGCGCTGGTGAGCGATGAGGTGATGGCCATGGCCGATGCCTCGGCGGAAAAAATCATGGCCGGCAAACGCGGCGGTCGGGCATCGGCCAGTCAGCATGATATTTGCGAAACGCTGGTTCGCCTGGCTAAAGCAGGTAAACGGGTCGTTCGCCTCAAGGGCGGCGATCCGTTTGTGTTCGGGCGCGGCGGCGAGGAGGTGCGGACGCTGGCCGTAGAGAGGATTGCATTCCGGATTATTCCGGGCATCACATCCGGCATTGCGGCACCGGCCATGGCCGGGATTCCGGTGACCGATCGCTCGGTCAATGCAACGCTGGCATTTTTGACCGGCCATGAAGCCAGCGAGAAATCGCGTATGGATTGGCGGGCGCTGGTAGAGGCATTTCCAGTGCTGGTCTTCTACATGGGGGCGAGAAACCTGCCGAACATTGCAAAATGCCTGCTTCATGCAGGACTTGCGAAACAGACCCCACTGGCCATCATTCGCAATGCGACACTTACCAATGAACAAACCACGGTTGCAACACTATGCGAGGCAGCTGATGGCAGCATCACCGCCCGGTCGCCATCAATTGTTATTATTGGCGATGTCGTGGCTGAACGAATGAACTGGAAGGATGAACTATGAAAAAACCGCCTATGATGCCTTATAAGCGCCATGCTATTTTTTGCTGTGGTAAAAGCTGTGGCGAGAATATGCCACTACTCAATTATCTGAAAGACAAGGTGATTGAGGCTGGCTTGACAGTGGGCGATCCGAATGCGGTGCGCGTTAATCGGGCCGGTTGTCTGGGCGTCTGCGCCGAAGGGCCAATCATGGTCGTGTATCCGGAAGGCGTGTGGTATTGCCATCTTGATGAAGCGGGCATTGATCGTATTGTTGAAGAGCATTTCAAAGGCGGCAAGCCTGTCGAAGCGTTGTCATTTTACCACTACGCATAAAGCAAATACTGGCGCAAGACGATTCGGCTGATTAAGCTAGCCGCGAGGACTGGTTTCCTTCCGGGGTGGAAGATGCGGATTCCTGTATCGATGATTGTGATTTTTCTGTTCTGGGCGCTTTCGCCTCAGGCGTTTGCCGCCCCGTCATCTGCACAGCAAACATTGTTAAAGCAGCAGCGCATCTGGTTCCATCAGGCGCATCGGGCGCTGAATAAACATGACATGAAAACGTTTCATCGTTTGCAAGCCAAACTGGCGGATTATCCACTTACCCCCTATCTCAAAATCTGGCAGGCCCGCAAGGCATTAAAACAGGGCAATGATCGGATTGCCGCAGACACGTTGGTGCGTTTCGCCGATATTCCCGAGTCCAGAAACCTGCGCAGAGCATGGTTCAAAAGTCTGGCCAAGCGAGGTCGCTGGGCGCATATGGATAATATGATGTCCTACTATCCCAAGCTGGCATCGAGGTATCCGGATACAGCCATGCTGACCAACTGGCATGTCGGCAAAAAACAACTGGCGATCAATCAGTTTTCCGAACGCTGGCAAAAGGGAAAAAAGTTTCCCGTTGCATACGGGCTGCTGCAAAAGGCATGGACGACGCAGGGACACCCCACCGCGAGCGAACGCTGGAACCTGATTAGTCGTCTGGCCCGGCAAGGTAAATGGAAACAGGCTCGCAAACTCGCAAGGCCACTCCCCAAAAAACAGCGCCATTGGTTGACATACTGGCGCAATGTCCAGAAATCGCCGGAAAAGGCATTGCAACATTGGCCGGCATCAATCCCGCCTGTGCAAGCGGCCATGATCATCAGCGATGGCATCAAACGCCTGTCCCGCAGCGATGCAGGCAAAGCATGGGCGCTGTTGAAGCAGTTGGAAGCATTGGATGGACAACATATCAACGGCGATTACCTGGCTAAACTGGAGCGATTTACTGCGCTCAGAGCCGCAAGACAGCATAAGCCGGAAGCCGCCCAATGGCTGGCCTCGCTGGATAAATCCGTACAAAATGAGGACACACGCGGCTGGCGCAATCGGATGTGCATTCTCCAACATGATTGGCAGGCAACCCTTGAAGCGATTGCAGCCATGCCTGAACAAGAACAGCAGCAGAGCCGCTGGATTTACTGGTCGGCGCGTGCGGCCGATGCTATCGGCGAGCCGGAAGCGGCCAGATTTCTGTTTGCCAAGCTGGCCGGGGAGCGTGGTTATTACAGTTTTTTAAGCGCTGAACGACTGGGTCAGCCATTCCAGTTTAATGCATCCGGCATCACAGCCTCGGATGCCATGATTGCATCCATCGAACAACAAGCCGGCGTGCAGCGTGCCTATGAATGGTTGAAGCTGGGTAAGCGCAGTAAAGCCGCGCGTGAATGGCATCATGCACTGGCCGGGGCTAATCCGGAGAGATGGCAAGCTGCAGCGATACTGGCATCACGCTGGCAATGGTATGATCAGGTGATCCGCGCTGCATTCAAAGCCAATAAACTCGATGCCATGCAAGATCGTTTCCCCATTGCTTTCGAAAAATCTGTGATGAAAGCCGCCAAAGAAACCGGTCTGAAACCGGCTTCGATCTGGAGCATTATCCGGCAGGAGTCCGCTTTCAATCAGCATGCCGTTTCCTATGTTGGCGCTAAAGGATTGATGCAACTGATGCCTAAGACAGCGCGAAAAGTCGCGCGTAAATTGGGTATGGGCAAGGGCAGGCCGAGACTATTTTCTCCCTCAGTGAATATCCGTCTTGGCGCCACATACCTAGCTACACAGAAGAGCCGATTCGGCAATCTGGCTTTGGCTTCGGCGGCCTATAATGCCGGGCCACATCGGGTTTCACGCTGGCTGAAACGTATGCCATTTGATGATCCCGAAGCATGGGTGGAAGCCATTCCGTTCAATGAAACGCGCCGCTATGTGCAACAGGTTATGGCATTTGTTTCCGTCTATGAATGGCGACAAAAGAAACCGTCGACCAGCCTGATTGCCCGTCTGCATGAGCAGATACAACAAGTCAGCATGAATGATGATGCTCTGAAAAAGCCTGCTTTAGTCAGGGGTGGCAATCCATGAGTTCGAGAGCTAGATTGCGCGACCAATTTTGAGTGAGAGGTATTATTCATGGCATTTGTTGTCACCCAGTTATGTAAAGATTGCGTCGATACCGCCTGTGTCGCTGTTTGCCCGGTAGACTGCTTTTATCAGCCCAAAGACGTTAGCGATGAAACACCGAACCTGCTGTATATCTCTCCGGAAGAATGCATTGATTGCGCCGTTTGCGAGCCGGAATGCCCATGGGAAGCCATTTATCCTGAAGAAGATGTGCCGGAAGTGTTTGAGTCGGATATCGAACTGAACGAACTTTGCGACACGGAGCGTGACAGCTTCGTACTGGCTGAAGTGAACGATCATGAACCGCCATCAGCTGAGGAAGTGGCCCAGAACAAGGCCAAATACGGCCTGTAATCGTTTCAGGCTTTAAACATATTAAGCGCATGTGCGGCGAGTCGCACATGCGCTTTTTTTATCACGATGAATCACCCCGCCCATAAAACGCCTCTCAACGGCCTGACTTACGAACAACTGGTTGAACTCTGTCATCGCATCGGGGTGAAACCGGTGCATGCCGAACGCTTGCTGGCATCAATTTTCCGGCGTTATAACACGGACATTGGCGCTATTACAGAGCTGCCAGCCGCCCTGCGCAACTATCTGAGTGAATGCACGTCCATCTTTGTGCCGGAATGCACGGCCAGTCAACAGGCTGCCGACGGCACGCAAAAACTGCTGCTGGGCATGCCCGATGGTAAAGAGGTGGAGACTGTTCTAATTCAGGGCTCGGGCCGATTGACCCAGTGCATCTCCACACAGGTCGGTTGTGCGGTGGGTTGCACATTCTGCCTGACTGCCACGGCCGGTTTGACGCGCAACCTGAGTGCCGCTGAAATGGTCTCCGAAGTGTTTGCCGGACAACACATCAGTGGCCGCAAAGTGCGCAATCTGGTCTTGATGGGCATGGGTGAGCCGCTGCATAATTACAATGCCGTGGCGCAATTCGTTCGCATCGCCACCGACCCGAAAGGCATGGCCTTCTCGCCCAATCGCGTCACCCTCTCGACTTCCGGTCTGGTGCCTGCGATGTATCGCATGATTGACGATGAATTACCATGCAACCTGGCTGTGTCGCTCAATGCCACCACCGATGCGGTACGCGAGCGCATCATGCCAATCAACCGCAAATATCCAATTGCCGCGCTGATGAAGGCTGTTCGCGCTTATATTACTGCCAGAGGCAATAAACGGGTGTTAATTGAATACGTCTTGCTGGCCGGAGTGAATGACAGTGCGGATGATGCCGTGCGTTTATGCGAATTGCTCGACGGGCTCGATTGCACGGTGAATCTGCTGCCCTTTAATCCCTTCCCCGGCAGTGATTTCAAACGCCCGGATGATGCCATTGTCACGGCCTTCCGTTCCGCACTGGCAAGCGCAGGCAAGGTTGTCGTGGTACGCGAATCCAAAGGTCGTGAAATCTCCGCCGCCTGCGGACAGTTAAAAACAGAAACAAAGCAGCAGCACTTGCGCACAGGCGGTTAAATATGGCTGTAGGGATTTACGCTATCAACAATATCGTCTAGCGTAAGAGGTCAGCAGAATGTAAAACATGATCGAAGTGAGGCGCTATGATTACAGGCAGTTGCACCTGTGGACAGGTCAGATATGAAATTCGTGGCCCAATGGGGGCGATTACCCATTGTCACTGCCCGACCTGCCGTAAAGCGCACGCGAGCGCTTTTTCTTCCGTGTCACGGGTAGGGCTGGATGACCTTGTGTTCACGGCAGGACGGCAACTGCTGAAATCCTATGCGTCATCTCCGGGTAAAAAAAGATATTTCTGTTCCAATTGCGGTTCGCACATTTATGCCCGGCGTGAGGATCAAAATCATTATCTCTTCCGTATGGGTACGATAGATGGCGATCCGGGCGTGCGCCCGGCGCAACATATTTTTACAGCCTATCAAGCACCCTGGTACAATATTCACGATCATATTCCTGAATATCCCGAGTGGCCCCCGAACCCATCCACGGATAGGGCTTCAAGTACTGAACGAAATGAACAGTTTTTCACGGCCATGCAGCTGATGTTGACCGAGGCAATCAGGCACGATACAGCTTCATCGTTGCTGCTGTTTGCATTGCACGGAGACGCACAGCAGCATCTATCCGGCATATTACTGCACGAAATCCGCAGCAATATCCGCGGCTCTGATACTGTTGAAAGACTCGGCGAATCTGAATATGCCGTATTGCTGCCTTATACAGACACTGCCGCATCGATGGTGCTGACTGAACGCATTTTAAACGCGATGAGAAGTAAATCTGCCGATGATGTATTCAGTATCGGCGCAGCTACCATACATCCGGATCAGTTAAGCAGCACCACGATAACACAGAATATTCAGCACATTATGTCCATGGCGAATACAGCCGTGAATCATGCCATGCAAAAACCGGGCACCTATCCTGCGGCCAACCATTTTGACCGGCTAGATTAGCCCATCCATGCCTTATGGCATCATGGCGCAATCATCATAGCGCCAGTTGAAGTAGTCTGACGTGCGCCAGCGAACGCCTGAAATGCAGCCAGTCCCATTGCTTGCCCGGATCCCATTTGCGGCCCGGTGCAATATCCTGATGGCCGAGAATGCGATCAGATGAAATGGCCGGATAGTCTTGTATCAGGAGGCAAGGTTGTCGTGGTGCGCGAATCCAAAGGCCGTGAAATTTCCGACACCTGTGGACAATTGAAAACGGAGACTGTCACAAGGCGACAGCCCGATCACACCGGTTCATGTAGCGACTCAAGTTGCGTTATAACGCCCAAATAACGCGGATTATTGATTCGTACGCTGTAATGTGATTTCCACTCGCCGGTTCTGATCCAGACAATGCCTTGAATTGCCTCTACATAGCGGATTCTCTTCACCGTTTCCGATCACTACGATATCGCGTTGGCTGACGCCGTTCGACTCCAAATAATCCCGAGCTTCGCTGCTCATGCGTGCTGATAATGCCAGGTTATATGCGCGCGGGCCTGTTTTGTCGGTATAACCGTCCAGCTCAATGCTCATATGCACGCCCGCTGCCTTTCGATCAAGATAATAATGCGCATATTGTTGTAATATTGCTTTCGCCGATACGCTCAGGGCGCGCCAGTTGCGGGCAAAGTGAATCACGTTTTTAGCTGGTGGGGAAACTGCCTTATGCGTCACTGATCTGTGGAATTTGATCAGCGATTCAGACGCATCTGCTGTAGTAACAATAAGAGTCAGCATACCTGCCATCATCAAGAGCAGCATCATTTTTTGCCTTGCCATCGAATAACGAACCTGATTCATGTGATGACCAGTTCTCCTTGCTGAATATGCGCCAGCGAACGCCTAAAGTGCGACCAGTCCCATTGCTTGCCCGGATCCCATTTGCGGCCCGGTGCAATATCCTGATGTCCGACGATGCGTTGCGGGGAAATGGCCGGATAACGCTGTATCAGCGTTTTGCACAATCGTGCGGTTTCACGATATTGGTGTACGGTAAATGGGTGGTTTTCATCGCCGATCATTTCGATACCGATAGCAAAGTCGTTGCAGCCGCTCCGGCCTTCCCACTCGGAAATTCCGGCATGCCAGGCTCGCTCGCAGCAAGCCACAAACTGCGTGATTTCTCCTTTGCGATCAACCACAAAATGGGATGAAACCTTCAAGCCCTTCAACGATTGAAAATCCGGATGCACAGCACAATTCAGCTGCCCCATGAATAAATCATCAATATATTGCGGCTCGAATTGTCCCGCCGGCAGGCTAATCGCGTGCAACACAATCAAGTCAATTGCCATGCCTTTCGGGCGTGCATTCTGATGGGGTGAATGAAGTTTGCGCATGGCCTTATCATGGTGAGGAAATCCCTGTGGCACAAGCCGCGCCATCCCACCTAACGTCTCAGACCTCACCCACTCACGTTTTTTTAGTTTTATTCAAACGTCATTTTGGTCACAATTGCACCATGAGTAGCCACAATGCAAAACTGATGCGATGGGCAACCTATGCTTCCATGAGCGTAGCCATCATATTGATTCTGACCAAGGTTGTGGCATGGATCATGACTGGCTCGGTTAGCCTGATGGCTACGCTGATCGATTCATGCCTCGATGCGCTGGCCTCGCTGGTTAACCTGATTGCTGTACGCCATGCCCTGGCTCCGGCGGATAAACAGCACCGTTTCGGCCATGGCAAGGCGGAAGCGCTGGCTGGGCTAGGGCAGGCAACATTCATTACCGGATCTGCCCTGTTTCTGGTATTGGAGTCAATTTCTCATCTCTGGAACCCGCAGCCGATCAGCGCCATGAATATTGGCATTGGCGTGATGATTATTTCTATCCTTGCCACCCTCGGGCTGCTGATGTTTCAGAAACATGTCATCAGCAAAACCGGTTCAACGGCGATCAAGGCCGACCATCTGCACTACAAAACCGATCTGCTGGTCAATGGCAGCGTTATTGTTGCGCTGCTGTTAGCCTCTTACGGCTGGCCGGGATTTGATCCCGTGTTCGCACTGGGCATTGCCGCTTATATTTTGTACAGCGCCTGGGAGATTGCCCGCGAATCGCTGGATCTGCTCATGGATCGTGAATTGCCCGCAGAGGATCGCGCAAAAATCAAGGCGCTTGCCCGCAATCACCCGCAAACGCGCGGCATGCATGATCTGCGCACCCGCAAATCCGGCACGACTATGTTTATTCAACTACATCTAGAGCTTGATGATCAATTAACCTTGCTACAGGCGCATGCGATTGCCGATGATGTGGAGGATCGTATCCGGGCAGAATACCCCGATGCAGAAGTGATCATTCATGAAGATCCGGCCGGCCTGAATGAGCCAATGCCGACGTTTGTCGAATGATCCGGCTGCTTGCGAAAGGCCTGTTTGCCAGTCTGTTCTGCTGCGGATTGAGTCTGAATGCCCTGGCTGCAACAGACATGGTAGAGGTCTATTTCCTGCCACTCAATGAAGCCGCCGATACGGTCAGGAGCCAATTATCGGATGACGGAAAAGTTGCCGTCATTGCGTCACGCCAAATGCTGATCATTGACGATGATCAGGCCCATATCGCCAAAGCCAAAGCATTGCTCAAACGTCTGGATCATCCTGCTGGCCAGTATACCGCATTCCTCAACCTTGAGGATACCAGATCAGAACAGCGCAGTGCAGCATCGGTATCCGCTCAGCTTATGTCGGGATCATTATCAGGCGGCTGGATGCGACTACAAACGGGCTATCGACAATCCGGCGGTCAATACAGGCAATCCTTCCAGTTACGTATTTCCGGCAATCAACCAGCCAGCATGGAAACAGGCGTGTTGCGCTCGTTCAGCCGTGCAACGCGTCTGTGGCTGGCAGGCTATGGTGTGATTCAGGTGAATAGCGTGGAGATGATTCCAATCACTTCCGGCTTTCATATCATGATCAGGCCCGCCGGGAAGGATCAGGTACGGGTACGCATCGTGCCGTGGATGCAGCGCGCTGTGGCGCAGGTTCAGGGTCAGCATGAAATCCTGATTGACCTGGGCAATACGACCAAGCCGGCTACCCCGCCATCGAATACGGCCAATATGCGTTTGAATGCTCAGCCAGGACTACAGGCTCAACCGATCATTGAGATTGCAGGCGCAGCTACGGAGTTGGTCATTCCGGTTGATGAGTCTGTCACCATTGTTGCCTCGAACAGGGAGGCTGAAAAGCTTGGTGCTGCATTGTTATCGCGATTTTCCAGTGTCCGGAAACGTCAGTTTGTTATCCATTTGCGGGTTGCAAAAAACTAGGGACGGCGGCACTCAGCGTTTCAGGCGGTACCACTTTGCTTTGGTTTTGCGCCAGAATTCGCGATATTCACCTTCGCTCACTTGGTTATCACGATTGGCGTCCATTGTTTTGAAGCGCGACCGGGCGCGCTGGTCCACCATGGCCTTATATTCAGCATAGGAGACGCTGTCGGAGTGATTTGTATCCAGTTCCATGAACGTATCTACGACTTTATCCGTCGCGGATTTGGGGGCTGCAGTGGATGTGGATGCCATCAATCCAAGCATTATCATTACACCAAACAGTCGAACAATCATGGTAACCTCACACTCCCGGATTGCCGTCTTAAACGACAGGCGGCATCATATCCGAGTTAATTTCAACAGGCGAGAGGGAACATGAAAGTCTATCTGGATTTGATGCGCCATGTGCGCGACCACGGAACACAAAAAGGAGACCGTACCGGCACCGGCACCCAGTCGGTGTTCGGCCATCAGATGCGTTTTGATCTGTCCCGGGGTTTTCCACTGGTCACCACCAAAAAAGTACACCTGAAATCTATTATTCATGAATTACTATGGTTTTTGAAGGGCGATACGAACACCCGTTATTTGACAGAAAACGGCGTAAAAATATGGAATGAATGGGCCACCGAAGATGGCTCGCTGGGGCCGGTTTACGGTTTCCAGTGGCGCAACTGGCCAACGCCGGATGGCAAACTGGTCGATCAGATTGCCGATCTTATTGAACAGATTAAACGTACGCCCAATTCTCGTCGCTTGATTGTATCGGCATGGAATGTGGCGGATCTGCCGGATGAATCCATCAGCCCGCAGGCCAACGTCGCCAACGGAAAAATGGCACTGGCACCCTGCCACGCTTTTTTCCAGTTTTATGTCGCAGATGGCAAACTTTCCTGCCAACTCTACCAGCGCAGTGCTGATATTTTTCTTGGCGTACCCTTCAATATTGCTTCCTATGCGCTGCTGACGTTGATGATTGCGCAAGTCTGCGATCTGGACGTGGGCGATTTCATCCACACCTTTGGCGATGCGCATCTGTATTCTAATCATGCCGAACAGGTCGAAACCCAACTAGCGCGCCAACCTTTCTCTCTGCCAATGATGAAGATTAACCCGAAGATCAAAAATATTTTCGATTTCACCTTTGAAGATTTTGAACTGGTTGATTACCAATGCCACCCCGGCATTCGCGCTCCAATTGCCATTTAATGCGGTTGTCCGAACTGGGGCCAAGCGATGAATAAACCGCTCATTTCTTTCATCTGGGGGCAAGACAGAAACAGGCTGATCGGTTGCAATAACAGCCTGCCATGGCGGTTGCCGGCGGATATGGCGTGGTTTAAAAAATCGACCATGGGTAAGCCGATTCTGATGGGGCGCAAAACATATGAATCGATTGGGCGACCACTGCCGGGGCGTACCAACCTGATTCTGAGCCGACAAACGGATTTTCTGATTGACGGGTGTACTGTGGTGCATTCACTCGATGACGCCAAATCAGCGGTTCCTGATGCCGATGAAGTCATGGTCATGGGCGGGGCTGAAATTTATGCCCTGTTATTCAATCAGGCCGAACGTTTATATATCACTGAAATTGACGCTGAATTCGAGGGGGATGCATGGTTCCCCGAATTTGACCGCGGTCAGTGGAAAGAAATCTTCAGGGAGTCTCATCAACCGCATGAGAAAAATGCTTATCCTTATGCATTCATCATTCTGGAACGGAAATAGATCGGCTTAGCTGCTTTGAATCAGGGCGTGATTGCTGCGAATCATCGATTGAATCGTTCTGACATAGGCCATGCCACGTTCGGAATAGGATTTCAGACCCACGACTAACACGTGTGCATTCAGCGGCTTGCTCTGTACCCGCAAGCTGTGGCGGATGCTGCGAAATTCGGCGTAGGCAGGCGATGTATTGATATTGCTCAGATAAGCGCGCACCGACTGGCGCACATTGTCAAAGCGCCGCACTTCATGGCTGACACCAGCAGCTCGCTGTTTGGGAACCATGCCGCAGCCTTTTTTATAACACCATTGTCCAAAATAATTATTGCCCTGCCGGGCAAAACGCGATTCCCCCCATGCCGATTCATTGGCGGCCTGAATCAGCGCCATATCCAGCGGTATAATATCCACGCGAGCCAGTAATGCTTGCCACTCGTCGTAAGTTGGCTCTGCATGCATGTTCACACCATATTGCTCTGCGGTATGTTTTAAGCGCGCCTGCTGCTCAACATTTAGATGCGACGCTGCCTGCATTTGCCTGATTTGCTGACGCAGGCTTAATATGCGTTTGTTTTCAGCCATGATCACCGGTTTCATGCTGGCAAAGAAATGCGTTTTCTTCTGCATGATATCGGTCTGGGCAGGTGTTTGTGATAGCTGCGCAACCGGCTTTCGATGAGCATTCTGTTGAGATGAAAACTGAATGCTTGTCGAACATGCTGATAACAGCATGGCCAGCGCCCAAAGGGAGATCGTGAGTAATACTCGGGTAGTCAGGGGAATATGAAATCTGTGTCTATGCATGGGGGCAAGCCTGCAAATGCATGCTATCTATTCTGTGATCAGCGCCACAATCCAGATTAAACAGACACCGGTCGCCATTGTCGTTACGCTTTGCCGATGACCGGACAGAATCACACTGCCTCATTTTATGACCTCGGCCCTGAACAGGTGTTGCAGGCGGTCGAAAGCCTGGGTTTTGCCTGCAATGGCCATCAAATGGGGCTGAATTCCTATGAAAATCGCGTCTATCAAATTGGCATCGACAATGACGAATCCCTTGTTGCCAAGTTCTATCGGCCCAAACGCTGGAGCGATGCCGCTATTCTGGAGGAACATGTTTTTACACTGGAGCTGGCAGAATTGGATATACCGGCAGTGCCACCGCTGCTTATTGATGGCAACAGCCTGTTTCATTTCGGCGCACACCGTTTTGCCCTTTACCCCTTAAAAGCCGGGCGCTCGCCTGATCTGGAATGCAAAACGCATCTGCAACAATTAGGGCGCTTTATCGGGCGCATTCATGCGCTGGGGTCGACACAGGATTTTCAATATCGCCCCGAATTGAATGTGCAAACCTTCGGCGATGACGCCTATGAATACTTGATGGAGAACGATTTTATTCCTCCGGAACTGGAAAAAGCCTATGAAACACTGGCGGAGGATTTGCTCGATGCGATTGAAGAACGATTCGCCAATATCGACCCACAACTGATTCGTCTGCACGGAGACGGGCACCCCGGCAATATCCTGTGGAAACACGATGCGCCCTATATCCTCGATTTCGATGATGCCCGCATGGGACCAGCCGTGCAGGATTTATGGATGTTTCTTTCGGGTGAACACCAGCATCAGTTAACGACGCTCGATACGCTGCTCACCGCCTACAGCCAGTTCTACGATTTCGATTGTCGTGAATTATCGCTGATCGAGCCGCTACGCACCCTGCGCATGATGCATCACGCCGCCTGGCTGGCCGAGCGCTGGGACGATCCCGCTTTTAAACGCGCTTTCCCGTGGTTCAATACGCAGCAATATTGGGAAGAACATATTCTCACACTAAAAGAACAGGCCGCGGCCATGCAGGAAGAGCCACTGCAATGGTTATAATCAGTATTCGTAAGCAAGAACTACTTTCAGCAAACCTTGATCGCTGGCAGAGGTAAGCCCGAACAGATAACCCGCTTCATAGGTGAGCCCGCTGCGTAGCTTGCCGATCACAACCGGCCCAATCTGGTGGGATTGCAGAGATGGTAATTTGGTATTTCCCACTTCCCCGAGCGAGCCATACAATTCAATTGCCGGTTCCAGCCATCGTTTCCAGCGCCATTTGCTTTGCCATGCATATCCCAGCGTAGTGTTTTGCGTGGCCAGCGCCCCCAACTCTTTTTTGAAAATCAGGTTGGCGGTATGGATGATTCGTCCATATTGTTTTTCCAGCAATAGTTTAAATTCCAGCGCATCCGCTTTGTTCAACGATTTTTGTGGCACGATATATTCAAAATACAGTCCTGCATCCAGCCAGCGCTCGCCCTGCCCGAACAACTGATAAATATTTTCCCACTTCAAGCCCTGATAAGTGAATTTATTCCCCGGCCTTTTTCTGAAATCGCCATAAATGGCCGTCATCCAGCGATCAGTCACACCATACTCCAGTTCAAACTGGTGACGGGCGCTGGTGTTTTTGGTCAGGTCGGCATCGATACTGTAATCAAGCGAATATTCCAGTTCCACCTCACCTTGTTCGACAATGGGCGAGTATACTTTTTTGGCCTGTGCATCCGTTGCCTGCATGGTCATGCCCAGGCAGACCAGCAACACAGCTGCAACCGTGCCGGCTGGTCGCACCTGTGATTTTTTCTGATAGCGAATAGCTGCCCAGGTTAGTAATAGTACGCTCACAAATGTAAACGCCTGCATGCCGCTGGGTCTGTCATCATAGCCCATTAACGCATGCAACAGTTGACCTATGATTCCATGTTCCGAAATAACACCGGAGCTATTCCAGATCGGCTGGCCCCATGCAGGCAATACATCAATCATCACCAGCCACGCCACGCCCTGCGATGCCATGCCAGCGGATAATAGTACAATTAAACATGTCACAACCAAAAACACATAGCGAAGAGGCACATGGACCAGGCTCTGATACAGACCCAGCGCGACCACAATACCCAGCAGCATGCCTGCCGCACCGCCTGCCAGCATGCCCGAAGCGCCAGCATTTCCTGTCGCAGCTACGCCATACAGGAATAGCACAACTTCCGAACCTTCCCTCGCAACAGCCAGACCCACAACGATTGAGAGAACAAATTTTGCGGTGCCCTGCCCCTCCACATCCTGACATGTCTGGCGAATTTTATGAGACATTTCACGCCCATGTTTGCCCATCCAGATTGCTGTCCAGGACATCATTAACGATGCTGCAATCAGCACACCCGCATTGAATACTTCCTGTCCCATGCCCTGCATCGAGCCGGATAATAAATCTGCGAATAATGCAACCAGAATCGCTACAATCAGACCGCCGGTGATACCACCATAAATCCAGCGGATTTGAATATTCGCCTCGCGCGCGGCCGCCGTTGCAATACCGACAACCAGCATCGCCTCCAGCACTTCACGAAATACAATAATTAAAGTGGAAATCATATCGGCATCCTACTTCGCCACAATACGGCCCTGCGCCGTATCAGGATTGAACTCGCCAAAAAACGGATATTCACCCGCATCGAGTGCGGGCAGAAAAATCACGATTTTACTGTTGCCTGCGACAACTTTTTCCCGATTCAGTTCATAACTCTCAAATTCCTCCGGGGTGGCATCGTGATTGAGCACAATCAGACGATGCTTTTGCCCCGCCGCCACCTCGATCCGGTCTGGCATAAACACATGGTTTTCAATCACCACGGTATATTCGGCTGTACTTCCCATAGCCGGATAAGTTATGCCTATCGTAACAAGCATGGCTATTAGACTCATTTTTAAGATATTGTTTGATTTCATTGTTCGATTCATCATCACTCCTGTGGCGCAAATGATAATCGTTATCATATTCAGGAGTCAACAAGAATGATAATCGTTATCGAACACACTGCCGAGTGAAGTAACACTGCACACTGAGCACTGCACAAGCCAATCTGATTTGGCTAGAATACGCCCATGCAAGATCGACTAATCGAACTGGAAACTAAAATTTCGTATCAGGATCACACCATTGGCGAACTCAATAGTGTGGTAATCCGCCAACAGCAACAAATCGACCAACTGGAAAAGAACCTTAAACGATTGCAAGCGCATCTGAAGCAGTCCGACAATCATGACATTGCCCGCCCTGACGAAGAAGTCCCGCCGCCGCACTATTAATCCAGAGGCAGTGATGTTTCCGTTATACGGCAAGCGCGGCTATAGTTGCCGCATCTTGCTGGCAGGTGATAAACATGTCTGAAAAACCATGGGGCGGTCGTTTTGAATCCCCGACTGATGAATTTGTAGAAGCATTCAATGCATCCACCGATATCGATGCGCGCATGTATGCCGAGGATATCGCCGGCTCCAAAGCGCATGCCAGAATGTTATGTGACCGGGGCATTCTGGCGCAGGAAGATTTAAACGCCATTTTGCGTGGCCTCGATGAGATTGAAGGCGAAATCAAAAGTGGTGAATTCGCATTCACCATTGCACTGGAAGATGTGCATATGAATATCGAATCACGCCTGACCGAAAAAATTGGCGATGCTGGAAAACGCCTGCATACGGCCCGCTCGCGCAATGATCAGGTGACCACCGATACGCGTTTATATTTACGCCGCCGTAGCGATGCGATGGTTGCGCGCATCCGCCTGCTGCAATCAGTATTGGTCGAACTGGCCGATGCACATGCTGACACCATCATGCCCGGCTTCACCCATTTGCAAACCGCGCAGCCGGTAACATTTGGTCATCATCTACTGGCCTATGTCGAAATGCTTGAGCGTGATGCAGGCCGCTTCCTTGATGCGCGCAAACGCATGAATCAATGCCCGCTGGGTTCGGCCGCGCTGGCAGGTACAACATTTCCGATTAACCGGCAGATGACTGCCGAGGCGCTCGGGTTTGATGCGCCGACCGCCAACTCGCTCGATGCTGTTTCGGATCGCGACTATATTATGGAATTGCTGGCTGCAGCCTCGATTTGCGCCGTCCATCTCTCCCGTTTTTCTGAAGAGCTTATTCTGTGGATGAGTGCGCAATTTGGCTTCATCGACCTGCCCGATGCATTTTGCACCGGCTCATCCATTATGCCGCAGAAGAAAAACCCGGATATGCCGGAACTGGTACGCGGCAAGTCCGGTCGCATTATCGGCGGCTTAATAGCCATACTAACCACCGTCAAAGGGCTTCCTCTGGCCTATAATAAAGACATGCAGGAAGACAAAACAGCCGTATTCGATGCCTTCGATAATCTCGAAGGTTGCTTAAAAGTATTCGCCGATATGTTGCCCGGCATGCAGGTTAATAAAGAGATCATGCACAAGGCGGCGTCATCCGGCTTTGCCACTGCGACCGATCTGGCTGATGCGCTGGTGCGCGCCGGCGTTCCATTTCGTAAAGCGCATGCCATTGTCGGTAAATCAGTTGCCCACTGTATCCATGAGAACATCGAGCTACATGAAATGGATGCAGCTACCTGTGCTGACATTGACTCACGTTTGACGACCGATATGGTGCGCTCGCTTTGCGTGGAAACATGCGTGGCAGCCCGCAACCATATTGGCGGAACCGCACCCGATCAGGTGCGTATTCAAGTCGACACATGGAAAAAAAGACTGGAGCAATTATGATGAATATTTTCCTACGCCGCATGCTGTGGGCCGGTTTAATCATTGCCATTACATTGGGCGCTTGTGGCCGGAAAGAAGCACCGCAACCGATTGTCTCAAGCTCTGAGAAGCCTCAATTGGTTGATCTGGAATATGAGCAGTCCGGCAATGTTTTGAAATTGACCTTTGTCCTCAAAGGCAACCCTGAGGGTATGGGTTACCAAATCGATCGCACCCAGATTGACCCTTACTGCAAGTGCCCCGGTTTCTGGCGGCGCTATTCTGATCAACTGCCGTTATCCGACCTGGCGAACAGGAAAACCAAGAAAATGATTAACCTGAAAACGACCAAGGTGGAATATGTATACCGGCTGCGGGCTACTGATTGGAATGGCAACTTCGGCCCATGGAGCAAATCAATCCGGGCTCGTAGCGTGGATCTGATGCACAAGTGAGCCAACGCATGCAATCAAATCAGGTGCGACTGGAGCAACTCGGCACTTACCCGTTCGAGCGACTGAAAGCCCTGTTTTCAGGGCATATTCGCAATATCGATCTCACGCCGATTGATGCTGGCGCTGGCGAGCCGCGCTTGCCACTGCCATCGTTTGTTGCTGAAACTATCGCGTCAAATCTGGATGGCTTTTCCAAATATCCCTCCACGGTCGGTTCCCCTCAACTGCGACAGGCCATCGCCGACTGGCTGGAAAAGCGTTATGGCTTGCAGCATGTTGATGCCGCCTCGCAGGTACTCTCGGCCAATGGTACGCGCGAAGCGCTGTTCGCCATTGCCCATGCCCTGATTAATCCTGAAGCGAATCCGAAGCCCAATGTATTGATGCCCAATCCGATGTATCAGATATATCTGGGAGCGGCGTTGACTGCCGGAGGCAATCCGGTGTTTTTGCCGTGTACGGCAGACAACAGATTCGCCCCTGACCTGGAAGCCGTGGCCGAGTCGGTATGGCGCAATACCGCGCTGGTTTACGTCTGCTCGCCATCCAATCCGACCGGCTGGATTGCCGATGCTGATTATTTCACCCGTCTGCTGGCACTGGCTGATGAACATGATTTTTATATTGTTTCGGATGAATGTTATTCAGAAATTTATTGGGATGAAAAACCGGTCGGCTTATTGCAAGTGGCCGAATCACTGGGACGGGACGGTTTCAGCCGCTGTCTGGTGATGAACTCCTTATCCAAACGCTCGGCCTTGCCGGGTATGCGTTCCGGCCTGATTGCCGGCGATGCGCAACTGATTAAACGCTTTGCCAAATTACGCAGCTATACCGGCCCGGCCACACCATTGCCGCTACAGGCCGTTGCTGCGGCAGCATGGTCGGATGAAACGCATGTGCAAGATCACCTGGCCGTGTATCGCCAAAGCTTGCAGGCATTTTTCGATATTTATGGCGGTATTGATGACGGAAAAATCCCTGCCGGTTCGTTCTTCGTCTGGTTACCGGTTGAAGATGACGAAGCGTTTGCCGTCGCCGCATACGAGCAACAGGCAGTTACGATTCTGCCCGGTTCCTATTTATCAGCAACCGATGCTGATGGAGTCAATCCCGGTTCCGGCTTTATTCGCGCCGCACTGGTCGATGGACCGGAGCGTGCAGCAGAACTTGCGCGCAGGCTCTGCGCCGTCAGGATTTAATCATGCAAATACCCTCCGCTGTTGAACAAAAGCTACGCCAACTGGCCAAGCATGGCGCAACGCTGAATTGTTATATCTATGATACTGCGCCAATGCGCAGCAAAATCGCACATCTGACCGAGATTATGCCTGCCGGTGTGGAGGTTTTTTATGCCATGAAAGCCAATCCGCATGCTTCGTTTCTGAAAGCTGCATTGGAAAGTGGTGCGCGTGGTATCGAAATTGCCAGCCTGGGCGAAGCAGAGAAGGCCATTGAAGCCGGTTTCTCGCCAGCACAATTGATTTACACCGGACCCGGCAAATCACCGGAAGAACTGGCATGGGCGGTGAGCCACGGCATCCGCACCGTGCATATCGAATCGCTGACCGAAGCGCACCGGCTCAACGCCATCGCTGCTGCTGCCGGTCATACGCAGGATATTCTGCTGCGCATCAATGCCGATTTCGATATCCATGAAGCACAAACCACCTTCTCGGGCGGCTCTAAAAAATTCGGCGTCGATGAAGAACAACTGGATCATATTTTGCCTCAGATACTGGCTTTGGATAGCCTGAATTTCCGTGGCCTGCATGTCTATGCCGCTTCCGGCGTGCTCAATGTCGCCGACCTGCTGAAAAACTGCGAACTGGTGTTCGGCATGGCGCAGCATATCGAGCAAACATACAACGGTGCGGTTTGCGATACGATTGATTTCGGCGGTGGCTTCGGCGTCGATTATCTGGAAACAGGGCACGATTTTGATCCGCAGGCTTATGCCGATGGGTTAAGCGCCTTGATCAAACGCTATGGTTTTGGCGGTCGCACATTTTTTCTGGAACTGGGCCGCTATCTGGCTGCCGATTCCGGCTGGTTTTGCACTGAGATTCTCGATATCAAAACATCACGCGGCAAGAAACAGGTCATCTGCGCCGGCGGCATTAATCATTTCCGGCGCCCGGCGGCACTGGCGATTAATCACCCGCTGGCGATTGTGCGTATGGGCAAACAAACCCTGTTTGACGGGCAGGAACGTATCGATCATGAATCGGTCTATTTCGGCGGGCCGTTATGCACCGGTGCCGATAAACTGGCCAACGATGTTGCTATCGATGCCGCTGATATCGGTGATGTCGCGGTCTTCGGGCTGGCCGGAGCTTACGGTTTAAGCATGTCCAATCTCGAATTTCTCAGCCATGAGCGACCGGCCGAAATCGTTCTTTAATCAACAGCTCCGGCATTACCCGTCTGATGCCGCATTCGTGCTGGATTGCAGACCTCGGGATGGTATCATTCATCAATAGTGCGAGACAGGGAGTTTATGCATGAATCATTTACAGAACACCATTGAAAGCGCCTGGAATAGCAGATCGGAATGGGATTTTCATTCGGCCAATGCCGAAACCCGCGATGCAGTAGAACACACTATTCAGTTGCTCGACGACGGCGGCGTGCGCGTGGCTGAAAGAGGTGCTGATGGCAACTGGGCGACGCAGGAATGGCTGAAGAAAGCCGTGCTGCTGTATTTCAAGCTACATGACAATCAGGTCATCAGCGGCGGCGATACGAATTATTATGATAAAGTGCCGCAGAAATTCGCCACCTGGGGCGAGGATATGTTCCGCAAGGGCGGCATGCGCGTGGTGCCGTCGGCGACAGTGCGCAAAGGTGCGTTTATTGCGCCGAAAGTGGTGCTGATGCCGTCCTATGTGAATATCGGTGCTTATGTCGATGAGGGTACGATGGTTGATACCTGGAGTACAGTCGGCTCCTGCGCCCAGATCGGAAAAAACGTGCATCTATCCGGTGGCGTCGGCATCGGTGGTGTACTCGAACCATTGCAAGCCACGCCGACAATCATTGAGGATAATTGCTTTATCGGAGCGCGTTCGGAAATTGTCGAAGGCGTCGTTGTACGAGAAGGTGCGGTCATTTCGATGGGCGTTTATATTGGCCAGTCGACGCGTATTTTTGATCGCGAAACCGGCGAAACCTTATACGGCGAAGTGCCTCCCTATTCGGTAGTGGTATCGGGCTCTATGCCCGGAAAATCCGGCGGCCCGAATTTATACTGCGCGGTCATCGTCAAGAAAGTGGATCAAAAAACACGCGCCAAAACCGCCATTACAGAACTACTGCGCGAATAGAACTGTACTACAATTTAGTCGCGCATAGCAAAACAATCACCAAAGGGGAGGCAATATGCCACTAAGCAAACTGGAAGCCAGTATAGAAATCAGTCGACCGATTGCAGAAGTTATCGCGTTTGTCGATGACAATAGTAACGATCCGATGTGGCAGACATCGGTGCTGGAGTCGGAAAAGAAAACCGATGGCCCGGCCGCTGTTGGCACGATTTATCACATCAAGGAAAAATTTCTCGGTCGTGTGATTGAGCAGGACTGGGAAGTCACCGCTCGCAATGAAGATGGCAGCACGTGGTCAGCCAAGAGCCTGTCCGGCCCATTTCCGATGGAAGCCACCATGGCATTTGAAACGTGTGGTGATCAGTGCACCCGCGTCAGCCGAAGCCTGAGCATTGATGTCGGTCGCTTCTTCAAAGCGGCATCACCGGTAGTCGGTCATATCGCCAAGCGAGAGATGGACACGGATTTTGCCAACCTCAAGGAACTGCTCGAAGCAGCGGCCTAGTTCATACTCGTCAGGGCCTGCTTCGGGCCCTGACGGTTCCGGCATCATTCCGGCATAAACAAATTTTAACCTTTCAGCCATCATGTTTTTACAGTTTTCAGGGCAGGCTTCGCGCCGTTTTTTTATAATCGGATCGAAAATAAGGAGATAGACAGATGCGAAAAATCATCCTGCTTGTGGCTGCATTGACGGCTATGACGCCGCTCACCCAGGCTAATGAAATGCTGGATTGGCTTAATGAACATGCAGCCGGCATTGCTCCCGGAGTCGGTCATTCAAAGGCAGTTGTCGCAGCAGATTCAGCAATGCTATTAACACTGGAAAACAAGCAAAGCGAAATGTATCCGCAGCCCTCTCCGGATGGTCGCTACCTGCTGAACGTAAGCTGGAAAGGGAAAGATGCATGGATTTCCCGTCGCTATAGTGAAAATGGCGACCCGGCCAACCGCGTCAGCTCCGATGAAAGAGCGCTGGATTCCATTCACTGGAAAAATAATGACAAGGTTTATTACCTGTCCGGTCGAGCTGGCGGGTTGGGTTTGTGGGAAAAAATATCAGATGGCGAAGGTATGCAACGGCGAATTCAGCGGCTTTCCGGTATTATTACCCAACCCATTCTGTTGCGCGATGACACGATCATTGCAACGCGCTTGAAACCCATCAGCCGAAAAAGCAAACATTCAAGCCATCGTAACCATGATGATTTCAACAACTGGACGTTCCCGGGTTATATTGCCGAAATCGTCCGCTTTGATAAAGATGGGAGCGTTCATAGCCTGGCTGATGGTGTCAACCCAGCTCTGTCGCCTGATGGTAAATGGATCGTTTTCGCCATGCCGACAGGTCGCAGCGTTCACCTGTTCCGTATGCGCACTGACGGTTCCGACCTGATCCAGATTACCGATGCCCGCAGCATTGACGTGCAGCCATCCTGGAGCAACGATGGTAAATCCATTTTATTCACCTCCAATCGCGCCAATAACGATCTTCGACATCCGGAAAAATCAGGCTGGGATATCTGGTCTATTGGCATTGATGGACGCAACCTGATTCAGGTCACCTTTGATAAAGCGCGCGATGGCGGTGCCAGAATGGGTGGCGACGGACGTATTTACTTTCATTCCAATCGCGCCATCACCAAAGCCATGCTGACCGAACATCAAATGAAATCAGGCTCTTCACACGGCTATCACATCTGGACCATTAACTCCCCGCAATAACTTTTATTAAAAAAGCCCTTGAGAGGGGGCTTTATTTATTGCCGCCGCAAGTAAGTTGACCAAATCGTCATTGGCTTGGGGCATCGCGTAATTCGACAAATCATCCGTATTGGCCCAGACATGCTCAGATTCAGTATTTAGCTGGGCGAGATTGTCGCAAAGGCAGGCAAACAGATTAAAATGCAGCAGGCGATCAGGGTATGCGAAGTTGCTTTGGCCGATGAAGCGCCAGCCATGCGCACTCATCCCTGTTTCCTCTTTCAACTCGCGCATAGCCGCTTGTTGCGCTTGTTCTCCGCCTTCAACTTTACCACCGGGGAAGGACCATAAGCCGCTGCAATGCTGGTGTTCACCCCTTTTCAGCAGCAGCAGATGCCCCTGTTCATCAAAGGGGGCGACCAGCGCAATGGTTTGTTCCTTCAGGTGCGATACTCCGCATTGATCGTGATATATTCATGGGTAAGATCGCCTGTCCAGATGGTCGCTTCGGAATCGCCCATGCCAAGATTCAGGCAGATCGAAAATTCAGATTGCGCGAATACGGCCATGCCCGCTTCATCACAATAATCCGGGTGTAGCTGGCCATTTTCCATCATCATTACATCATCACAGGACAGGGAAATTCGATCTGCATCGAAAGCGATGCCGGCATTGCCGGCAGCTGCCACAATGCGCCCCCAGTTGGCATCGGAGCCGGCAAAAGCAGTCTTAACAAGTGGTGATACCGCAATAGTTCGACCCACCTGGTACGCATCTTTTTCCGAAGCTGCCCCTTTAATTTGAATGGTGACAAACTTACTCACACCCTCACCGTCGCGCACAATCATCTGCGCCAGTTCAATACATAAGCTGGTCAAAGCAGCTTCAAATTCAGCAACATCCTGTATCGGCGCATGGCCAAGTCCCAGACCACTGGCCAGCAGATATACGGTATCATTGGTAGATGTATCGCCATCAACACTGATGGCATTAAACGACTGCCTGACTACGCGTTTAAGCATCGGTTGCATCTGATCGCGTGATAGCGGCGCATCGGTTGCAATGAAACCGAGCATGGTTGCCATATTCGGATGAATCATACCACTGCCCTTGGCAATGCCGGTCATGGTGAAATCGCCAACACGACGCGAAGCCCATTTGGCATACGTATCGGTGGTTCGAATCGCATTGGCCGCACCCTGCCAGTCCGCTTCACAGGTCGAGGCTGCGCGGATGCCGGACTCGATGCGTTCAATCGGAAACGGCGTGCCGATGACGCCGGTGGAAGCAGACAGTAATTGTTCCGGTGCCACAGCAAGCGATTCAGCCGTCGCAGCGATCATCATTTGAGCCCATTCAGCCTCGCGAATGCCGGTGCCGGCATTGGCATTGCCGCTATTTGCGACGATACCGCGAATATCAGAACCATGTTCGTGGATGGCTTTTTCGCCAAGGTCCACACAAGCGGCCCGCAGGCGATTCTGCGTGAATGTGCCTGCGGCATGGCAATCCACATCCGCAGCAATGATGGTCAAATCAGTGCGTTTCCCCTTCAACTCCGGCGCTTTGACGCCGCATGACGCCGTGCCAATCCTGAAGCCGGGAACATGAAGTGCAGCATCCAACTCAGGCGGATTGACGGCCATCAGTTACGTTTCCCGTGGCACTGTTTGTATTTTTTACCGGAACCGCACGGGCACGGATCATTACGCCCTACTTTCGGCTGTTCACGCTTATACGTTTGTTGTGGCTCCTGCGGCTCATCGTCTTCGCCGAGGTTATAGCTGACCGCAGTCTCCTGCTTTGGCGCCTCGATGACAGGAGCGGGCTCTTCCACTTCCACCTGTACCCGGTGCAGCGCAATCATGGTTTCTTCGCGTACCTTGCCGAGCATGCCCTCAAACAGTTCGAATGATTCGCGCTTATACTCCTGAATCGGCTGTTTCTGGGCATAACCGCGCAAACCTACACTCTGGCGCAAATGATCCATGGCCAGCAAATGCTCTTTCCAGTGGTGATCGAGAATTTGCAGAATCAGGTATTTCTCGAAGTTGCGCATTTGTTCGGCGCCGGTAATGGCTTCCTTGGCCGCCATATGCGCCTTTAATCCCTCAAGAATTTGCGCGCCCATATCATCACTGCTTTCCACCGCATCGCTATCCATCCACGATTTCGGATCAGCTTCGATACTCAAACGCTCTTTCAGCGCCTCGCGCAATTCATCCAGCCGCCATTCTTCCGGGTGGCCTTCGACAAACTCATGCGCCAGACGGTCGGCATAATCGCTCTGCATATCTTCAATCACATCATGCACATCTTCGGCTTCAAGCAGTTCACGGCGCTGGGAATAAACCACATCACGCTGCTGGTTCATTACATCATCGTATTCAAGCAACTGCTTGCGTATATCGAAGTTACGACCCTCCACTTTCTTCTGCGAATTTTCGATAGCCTTGGTCACCCACGGGTGTTCAATGGCTTCGCCTTTTTCAAAGCCCATCTTGGTCAGCATGGATTGCATCTTTTCGCCGCCGAAAATGCGCATCAGATCATCTTCCAGCGACAGATAAAAACGCGTCACGCCCGGATCGCCCTGACGACCGGAACGGCCGCGCAACTGATTATCAATACGGCGTGACTCATGCCGTTCGGTGCCGAGAATATGCAGGCCGCCCGCCTCAACCACTTCGAGATGTTCAGCCTGACAGGCTGCTTTGATTTCTGCTGCTTTCGTTTCACGATCAGGGCCGGAAATCTTGCCCGGCAACTGAGCGATCAACATGTCCGGATTACCACCCAGCATGATGTCGGTGCCACGTCCGGCCATATTCGTGGCGATGGTGACGGCATGTTTGCGTCCGGCCTGCGCCACGATATCCGCTTCGCGCTCGTGATGTTTGGCATTCAACACTTCGTGCTTAATGCCCTTTTTCTTCATCTGCCCGGACAGGTATTCGGATTTCTCAATGGAAACCGTACCGACCAGCACCGGTGCGCCGGTTTTGTGCGCCACTTCGATATCATGGATAATGGCTTCGTATTTATCTTCAGCGTCCCGGTAAATAAGGTCGGGCAGGTCTTTGCGGATCATGTCCTGATTGGTCGGCACAATAACCACTTCCAGCTTGTAGATTTTTTCAAATTCCTCAGCTTCGGTATCAGCCGTGCCGGTCATACCGGACAGTTTATCGTACATGCGGAAATAGTTCTGGAAGGTGATGGAAGCCAAAGTCTGGTTTTCCGGTTGAACCGTGACCCCTTCCTTGGCTTCCAGGGCTTGATGCTGACCATCGGAATAACGCCGCCCCGGCATCATACGACCGGTGAATTCATCAATAATAATCACTTCATCATCACGCACGATATAATCCACTTCGCGTGTAAACAGCGTATTGGCGCGCAACGACTGGGTAGCGGCATGCATCAGATTAACATTTTCAGGGTCGTACAGATTACCTTCTTGCAGCAGGCCAGCCTCACGAAACAATGCTTCGACATGATCATTTCCGGCTTCGGTCAAGGAAACCGCCTTGTCTTTTTCATCCTTGTCGTAATCTTCTTCGTTTAGCTGTTTGATCAGGGCATCGGCCTGCTGATATAGCTCGGTGGCTTGCTCGGCCGGGCCGGAAATAATCAAGGGCGTACGCGCCTCATCGACCAGAATCGAATCGACCTCATCGACAATGGCATAATGGTGTCCACGCTGCACCAGCTCTTCGCTGGCAAACGCCATATTGTCGCGTAGATAATCAAAACCAAATTCATTATTGGTGCCGTAAGTGACGTCACAAGCGTATGCATCGCGCCGTTCATCATTGCTAATACCATGCACGATCACGCCGGTGGATAGCCCGAGAAAACCGTATAACTGGCCCATATATTCGGCATCGCGGCTGGCCAGGTAATCATTCACTGTCACCACATGCGCGCCTTTGCCGGACAAAGCATTAAGATAAACCGACAACGTCGCTGTCAGCGTTTTACCTTCGCCGGTTTTCATTTCTGAAATTTTGCCCTGATGCAGAATCAGACCGCCGATTAACTGCACGTCGAAATGGCGCATGCCCAGCACGCGTAGGGACGCCTCGCGCACCACGGCGAAGGCTTCGGGTAGCAGATCATCTTCTGTTTCACCCTGTTGGAGGCGTTGGCGGAATGCATCCGTTTTGGCTGCCAGCGCCTCATCACTGAGCGCTTGTATATCTGCTTCCAGCGCATTGATTTGATGGGCGATGGGCCACAATTGTTTGAGCAAACGGTCATTGCGGCTGCCGAACAGCTTGGTAAGGGCTTTTAACATGGGGTTAGAACTCCAGCGGAATTTGAAGCTGCGCAAGCTAGCATGCAGTGCGACACGCACCAAGTAGGCTTTGAGACAGTCGCCCCGGAGTCTACTGCCTTTACGCCATGATGATGAGCGCCTTGAGCATTATCGCAGAAAATCGCCAATTCGTTGTACGCCTGTCCGGATATCATCCAATCCGGTGGCGTAGGAAAAGCGAACGTGTTCTGCCGCCTTGAATACGCCAAAATCCTCACCGGGCGTAATGGCGACGCCGGCCTGCTCCAGCAGTTCCCAACAAAAGGCTCTGGCATCCGGCGTGATCTTTGCAACATTGGCATAGATATAAAATGCTCCCTGCGGCTCTATCACAATATCGAAACCGAGTTCGGGCAAAGCATTCAGCAAATAATGACGCCGCTCATTATAGGCCAGGCGCATGCTCTCCACTGCATCATCCGCCCTTAATGCGGCAATGGCGGCATGCTGGGACAAGGTCGGCGCGGCAATAAAAATATTCTGCATCACCCGGCGGCAGGCATCGATCAGTGTTTCCGGTACAATCATCCAGCCAATACGCCAACCGGTCATGGCCCAGCGCTTGGAAAAACCGTTCACTACAATCGCGTTATCATCAAATTCCAGCGCACAGCGCGCCTGCCTGCCGTAAGTCAGGCCATGATAAATCTCGTCGGAAATCAGATAACCGCCCAATTCACGGCAGGTTTCGGCCAACGTCGCCATGGCCTGATCATCAATCAGGGTGCCGGTCGGGTTGGACGGGTTGATCACAACGGCGGCCCGGCTGTGCGCTTGCCAGTGTCGCCTGATCAGTTCGGCTGATAAATGATAACGCGTATCCGGCCCAACCGGAATGTTGATCGGTTCAGCACCATTGAGGCGGATAAAATTGCGCTGGCATGGGTAGCCCGGGTCAGACAATAGCACCGATTCGCCCGCATCGAGCAGGGCGGCATAAATCAGACTGAACGCGCCGGATGTGCCCGGTGTAATCAGGATACGCTGTGCGTCCACATCAACGTCGTACTCCTTTTTGTACCAACAGCTGATGGCTTGTTGCAGTACAGGACTGCCGGTCGAAGGTGTATAAAAATTATCGCCGCCATCCAGATGCCGGTGAGCCGCGTCAATGACAATAGCCGGCGTCGGGAAATCCGGCTCGCCGATTTCCATGTGGATAATCTTGCGCCCCTCCGCCTCCAAAAGCTTGGCGCGCTCCAGCAACTGCATGACGCGAAATGGTTCAATTTGATCAATTCTACGCATAGGCGCTAGCATACAGGATGTGTTGCACTGATTATAGCGCTAACAGTTTGCATTATTTTCTGCGATACTGCGCCGCCGCTGACCAATCAGGTTAGCGAATGACAGCTAGAAGGGCATCAGAACCATGACTATGAAGTACAACACTGACGATCTCCGCATCAACGGCATGAGCGAAATTGCAGCACCCGAACAAGTGCATGCCGAACTCCCTATCTCCGAAGTGGCCGCACGTACCACGCACGAAACCCGCAATGCCATCCATGAAATACTGATGGGTGAAGATGATCGTTTGTTGGTCGTTATCGGCCCGTGCTCTATTCATAACCCCAAAGCCGGTTTGGAATACGCCCGTCATATTCAGCGCATGCGGGAAGAACTGGGTAAGGATTTATTGATTGTCATGCGCGTCTATTTTGAGAAACCGCGCACGACAGTTGGCTGGAAAGGCCTGATCAACGATCCGAACCTGGATGGAAGCTTTGAAATCAACAAGGGTATTCGTCTGGCCCGCAAGCTGCTGCTGGATATCAATGAAGTGGGCGTGCCCGCAGGCACCGAATTCCTCGATCTGATTACGCCGCAATATATGGCTGATCTGGTTAGTTGGGGCGCTATTGGCGCGCGCACGACCGAATCGCAGGGGCACCGTGAACTCTCCAGCGGTCTGTCATGTCCGGTCGGATTCAAGAATGGTACGGATGGCGGTTTCAAAATCGCCATTGACGCGCTGCATGCAGCACGCCATCCGCATGTATTCATATCACTGACGAAGCAGGGCAAATCGGCTATTTTCTCTACGGTCGGCAATGACGATTGCCATATTATCCTGCGTGGTGGCAAAACGCCGAACTACGATGCAGAAAGCGTGGCTTGCGCCACGACCTCACTAGAGGCGGCCAAACTGCCTTGTCATTTGATGGTGGATTGCAGTCATGCCAACAGTAGCAAACAGTTTAAGCGCCAAATTGTGGTGGGCGAAAATCTGGCCGGGCAGATTGCGGCCGGCAATCGTTGCATCACCGGGGTCATGATTGAGTCGCATCTGCATGAAGGGCGTCAGGATGTTGTTGCGGGCGAGCAACCGGCATTCGGCATCAGCATTACCGATGCCTGTCTGGGCTGGGAAGACTCAGAAGCCTTGCTGCATGCGCTGGCCGAAGCAGTTCGTGAGCGGCGGAAAGTGTGAGACTGAAGCATCAGGGTGGGTTTTCCTCACACCTGATGCCTCACCTTTAACGCTTTAATCTTCGCCTTTTTTCTTGGCCTCATTCACACGCAAGGTGCGTCCGGCATAATCGTTGCCATCGAGTTGTTTGATGGCTTCCCGTGCGCCAGCAGCATCCATTTCCACAAAACCATAACCCTTAAAGCGTTTGCTGCGACGATCTTTAACCAGTCGAATATCTGCCACGTTTCCAAATGGGGAGAACAGGTTTTTCACATCGTCCTGACCGGCATTAAAGGGTAAGTTTCCTACATAGATATTGCTGGTGCCTTCTTCCTGACTGGCCGCAGCCGGTTTCGATGCAAGCGCAACCAGCAGTCCGCCAAACAAAACGCCAAGGGTAATACCGGTGGCAAACAAAGATTCAGCCGGCACGCCCTGAGGATCAATGGCGGACAAGGCATAATACCCCGCCAATGAGGCTACAATCGCCACAATAAATAATTTCACAAAACATGATACACTCATTCAATCACTCCAAAGACTGCAAAAATACGCAGTTCATGGTCGCGAAGCATGCCAAAACCTGTGCCGAAAAGCACGCCTGTTTGTTATTAAATACGCACAAAACATGATGGATTTACGTAAGCCGAAGATGCGCTAGCCTTGCCCGCATGAGTAGAAAAGTGATTCCTATCCAGACAGAGCTTCAGGGCGAGCCAATGGTGGGCAAACCGACATGGTTGAAAGTGCGCGCACCGATGTCGCCCGAATACAAATCAATCGTTCAACTGATGCGTGAATTGAAATTGAATACGGTCTGTGAAGAAGCCTCCTGCCCGAACATCGGCGGTTGCTGGAAGCAGGGTTCAGCTACATTCATGATTCTGGGTCGCGTTTGTACCCGCACCTGCGCATTTTGTGATGTGGCGACGGGACGGCCTGATCCGGTCGATCCGGATGAAGCGGCAAACCTGGCCAAAGCTGTAGCGCAGATCGGACTTAAACACGTGGTCATCACTTCGGTGGACCGCGACGATCTGAAAGATGGCGGTGCAGGCCACTATGCGACGGTGATTCGCGAACTGAAAGCACGCCAACCGCAGGTGACGATAGAAATTCTGACACCCGATTTTCAACGCAAACCGGCCTCTTGCCTGAATACGATTATCGAAGCCAAACCGGATATCTTCAATCACAATCTGGAAACCGTGCCACGACTGTACCGTTCGGTGCGCCCCGGCGCACGCTACTTCACTTCGTTGCGCCTGTTACAACGAGCCGGAGAGCTTGCCCCCGATGTGGTAACCAAATCAGGTATTATGGTTGGCCTCGGCGAAGAGCGTGACGAGATATTACAGGTGATGGATGATCTGCGCGAAGCAAGTGTTGATATCCTGACCATCGGCCAGTATCTCAGACCGAGTGTAAAGCATCATCCTGTGATGAAATACTGGACGCCGGAAGAATTTGACGAACTCAAATACCTGGCCGAGAAAAAAGGCTTTGGTATGGTGGCATCCGGCCCGCTGGTGCGTTCATCTTTTCATGCCGATGAAGTATTTCAGGCGCTCAAATCGAAAACCGCCTGACGACAGGCTCCTAACCCCTGTGCAGGAATGCTCCGGGGTTGATTAATTTACCATTGTACCGGACTTCGTAGTGCAAGTGAGGGCCGGTGGAATGACCGGTTGAGCCGATACGGCCCAGCTTCTGGTTTCCGGCAACCACATCGCCGACATTGACCGCCAAACTGGACATATGCGCATAACGTGTTCGATAACCGTAACCGTGCTCGATATCCACCACATAGCCGAAATCTTCCATTTTACCGGCAAAGGTTACAACGCCGGCGCTGGCTGCTTTAACCGGAGCGCCAAAGTGGTTGGCAATATCAACACCATGGTGAATAGCCGGCGCGCCGGAGAACGGATCAATGCGCGGGCCAAAACCGGAACTGATCCAGCCACCTGTAGTCGGCCATGCATGTGGTTTGGCGTTAGCAGCAGTGGTTTTTTTCTCCAGCATATAGTTGACTGCTGTCAACTGCTCATCGAGTTGCTTCAAGCGCCCTTGCGCCGAATTGATGCCCTGATACAGGCCAGCGTCAGCACTGAGCGTTTCGGTTGTCTGTTGGCGAAGGCCGCCAAAGGCAGGCGCCAGTCCAAAATCAAATTCCGTTTTATCCAGTGCGGCAACATCGACCAGATGGGCGCCGAGCGCATCGAGCCTGGACATGCGAGCCTGCATTTGACCAAGCGTACGCGCATACACGGCGCGTTTATGTTGCTCGGCCTGTAACGCTGCAGTCAGTGTTTCAATCCGGGAGTCATTTCCCACCCTGATCTGTTGCAATTCACCCCGGACATGCTGTAGCGATTTGGCAAGCTGTTCACTATGATAAACGCCGTAAGCACCCCATACGCCAAAAACGGACAGCATGAAGAGCAACAGTGAGCAAACCATAAAAACATTACGGCTCATGACGATTCCGAACAATCCTCCCGATGAGGATGCGGACATTAATAGCTGTTTTTTCATCTGCTTCGTGAAGTCTCCATGGCTACTAAAAAAGTGATCTTCAGTTTAACTCTCCGTATTTACCGTGATAAAAATCACAATAGCATTTCAGTGAACGACTCATGCCTGCGTGCATTGACGACGTGTTACAAGGTTTTATGCTTGCGCCATGCACTCAGACATCCATGAAATTTTCATTCATCGCCATTGTATGCAGCAAATACTTTATGAGGCCATCTCTTGCTCATCACATACTTCAGATTCCTCAAGCTCAAAGAGGCGAGATGTTTGCCATGGGCTGCTTACAGGCGGCGGCAATATGCTAAAAAATCATCTTGCTGTCACGGAAAATCCTTTATCAGAACAGCATGCCGACCTGAATCTTTCTACTGCCGCATCCGGCCATAACGCAATATGCGGCATTTATTGCTCCATTTTTGCCCCGGATGTGATTGATCACGACCGCATTCGCAGCCTGAGCAAGCTTGTTCAACAGTATTACGGGCATCCACCCGATTGTTATCTGCTGATTGAGCTGGGTCACAAAGGCCGGGTGGATGCTCGCCTGTTCGCCGATGAGGCACTCAGCTCACCCATGCCGCTCAATATGCAGGAAGATGGCAACGCCGTGGTGACGAATGAATAGTGGTACTGACATCAATGAGCCTTACCATTTGATTGTCATCGGTGCCGGTATTTCCGGTCTGGCGATGGCCTTTGAAGCGCAACAGGCGGGCAAGACGGCACTCGTGCTGGAAAAGGAAAATCGCACTGGCGGTTGTTTTCATTCAGAAATTGTTCCGGGTGAAGGCGAACCGTTCTGGCTGGAAATGGGAACGCATACCTGTTTCAATTCTTATGGACGCCTGCTGGACATATTGGACAGGCTGGGGCTGCGGGATCAGATGCTTGACCGCGAAAAATTACGCTATCGCATGCTGGCTGACGGAAAACTGGTTTCCATACCTTCCCGGCTACGTTTCATTGAATTATTCACCCATATCTGGCGGATTTTTTCCATGAAAAAAGAAGGCAAATCCATTGCAACCTATTACAGTGAACTGATGGGCCAGAGCAATTATGCCAATGTGCTCCGGCACGCATTCAATGCCGTTATCTGTCAGCCATCGGATCATATGCCGGCAGATATGCTGTTCCGCAAACGTCCGCGTGATAAATCCGTACAGCGCAGCTATACCTTTGCGGATGGTCTGGGCCGCATCATTGCAGCACTTGAACAGCATCTGGAAATTAAAACCGGGCAGGTGATTCACGCGATTCACCGCCATGCAGAAGGTTATGTCGTTGAAACAGAACATGGGGTGTATGCATGTGACAAGCTGGCCTGCGCTACGCCCGCAGCCGCTGCATCACGTTTAATGAAGCAGGCCCATCCCAGGATCGCGGAGCAATTGGGTTGGGTGAATGAAGTGGAAATTGAATCTGTCGGTATTGTAGTTCGCAAGGAGTCACTGCCGCTTGCGCCTGCTGCTGGCATTATTGCAGTGGATGGCGACTTTTATTCGGCTGTATCCCGTGACTATCTCAGCCATCCGCATCTGAGGGGGTTCACATTTCATTTCAAACCGGGTCTGCTCGGTGATGACGACAAGCTACAACGCATCTGCACTGTCCTCAGCATATCATTATCTGATTTACTTTATGTGTTCCACAAAACCAATCGTCTGCCCGCGCCCGATATGGGCCATCATCAACTGATCGAAGAATTAGATTGCATGCTTGCCGATCAACCGTTGGCTCTGGTTGGTAATTATTTCGACGGGGTGGCAGTAGAAGATTGTCTCGAACGTGTTGAAAAAGAATGGCAGCGTTTATTCGCGCCAGCATGAGGTGCATCAGGAAAGGGTGGTTTTCGGAACCAGTCAGACATTCAATGCCGCCGACAGCATCCATATCGACTCTCAGAAAAAAACATTAACACCTCACTGTTGCCCGGTTAAGAGATTAGCGGCAAGAAAGCAGGGTTGAATTCCCAACGTTTGTGGTAGATTTGAAGTTGTCGAGATAAGAAATTCTCCGCATGGGAACTTTGCTTCACTGAGATGAAGCAGGTAGCTCGGGTTAGGCAGAGGGGCGAATGTTGGTGAGGATTTTCAATCCGGTTTTGATGCTTTTGACCGGTTCGCCGAGGGCATGGGATATCAGGCGGGAACAGCCGACAGCGCAACCTGATTCGCAAGGCTTGTGGCAATGGGATGCGGCCAGTTCATGGGGTGTGGCTTGAGATAATAGCAGGTCGGCGCCTATTTGCTGGCTGCACCACTGAATGCGCCCATTGGTGTTGATATATAGAAATTTGGAACCGCCGAGACATTGCCATGGTTTGCTGAAATCGCCGGAGAGCAGCGCACGGGCATGTTCTTCATACAGTTGCATGCCACCCCAGAGTTGCTGCTGATCAAACAGCTCCAGATATTGCGACCCTTGAATGGCGATCTTGCCACCGGCCTGATGTAGAAATGAAAAACTGAACTCAAACGGGAAATCGGCCATTAGTCGGCGGAAATCTTCGTACTCTGCCGCTGTTTCCGGCGTTAATACTGTTTGTACCTTCACAGTGAACTGCGCCTGTTCAGCCAGCATGGTCAAGCGTGGCAACAGACTTTTTAATGATTTCATCGACTGGGCGCCGGGGTGTACGGAATCGACGCTGATTTGCATCAAATCTAGCCCGGCAGCATTGAGGGCAGTGATGATCCCGGTAGTGAGCAGAAAACCGTTGCTGATCAACGTTGCCAGGTTGGCACCACGTTGCTTGGCTTTGATATGAGCCACTACATCGGGTAGTGCGGGATGCATTAGCGGTTCGCCGCCAAGGATGTCATAAATCAGCACGCCCAGATCATCCAGCTTGTCGATGCGCCGCATCAACGTTTCGACCGGCAGGTGCGGCGCGCCTGAGGTATATTCATTGCAATAGGCGCAGCTAAGATTGCAGTTGCGCGTAATGACAAGCTGGGCATACAAGGCCTTGTCATCGAGCAGCCGTTTGGATGCATGGGCTATGAAACGGGCCTTTTGCAACGGCGTCATGTCTCAGGGGCCTGTTCTGCCTGACGGCGTCGCCATAGTCGGTACCCTGTGCCGATTTGCCAGGTGATCAGGCCGGGCAGACCCAGTATCAGTTCGCGCACCCGTTTGCCCAGAGAAAGAGCCAGTGCTGTTTGTGGCGGGATGCCCAGAACGGCGCCAAGTAGCAGGAAACCACCTTCCTGAATGCCCAGCGAAGCAGGGATGAGGAAACCCGCTGCGCGGATGGCCTGACCAAGACTTTCCAGCAATAGTGCCTCCAGCAAACTGACAGGCATACCGAAGAAGTACATCAGCAGCCAGACCTCACCAGTGCCGATCAGCCAGCTTATCAAACGCCAGACAGAGGCCGTAGCCAATACTTGTTTATTGCCATAGATATGCGCAATTGCCTGATCAAGCTTATCGGCACCGCCAGACAAAGCCATCCATTCCCTGCCACCGGCAATGCGTTCGACCTGATACGCTATTTTACCAAAGAATTGCTGGCGCTGGGCGCTATAAAATATGACCAGCAATGCCCCGAAAGCGGACATGCCTGATATGATCGCCAGAATCAGATTCAGGTTGGACTTCACCTGCAACAGCAGCAGTGTCAGTCCGATTATGGTGAACAAAATCTGGGTCATCAGGGTAATGGTTAATTCTACCACGACACTGGCACCAGCCGTGCTTCCCTGTACGTTGTAATGCATCATCCATCGGGCTTTGGCCAGTTCACCGCCAACCTGAGCGACTGGCAGCAGGCTGTTAACGGATTCTCCAATCCATCGTGCCTGCAACAGACGCAATAGCCTCGGCCGTTGTCCGGAAGGGAAAAGGGTGTGCCAGCACATGCTGCTGCTCAGCATCGGAATCAGGTGAAAGGCAGTGACAGTGAGTAGTCCCCAACCTGCTGCGATGAGTGCGGTGGCAATTTCATCGATGCCTTGCCAGATCACCAGAGAGATCAGTATGGTGAGTCCGGTCATTAGACCGAGTTGGGTGCCTGTTTTCATGCTCATATCAGGTCAGTCCAAAGTAGAGCCAGCGCATTACATGCATATCAACTGCAATAACCATGAGTCTTGAACCATGTTACAGCATCCGCGAGCGCCTCCTGCGCTGAGCGAGGGTGATAGTCTAGTTCGCGTTGGGCTTTATCGGATGAGAAATACATATGCTTGCGTGTCATGCGTACGCCGTCCACAGCAATCAGCGGCCCGGAGGCGCCAGTGATCGTTGCAACAACTTCACTCAACCAGGCCAGTGGCAGCACGCCGTAATATGGCATGCATATACGCGGCGGTTTACGTCCGGCCAGCGCGGCGACATGCGAAAGAATTTCTCTAAGAGGCAGGTTTTCGCCACCGAGAATATAGCGATCGCCAAATTTCCCTTTTTCAAAAGCCAGCAGATGCCCTTCGGCCACATCATCGACATGCACAATATTCAGGCCGGTATCGATATAACCGGGCATGCGTCCGCGCATGGTGTCGAGCACCATCTGGCCGGTCGGCGTCGGTTTGATATCGCGTGGACCGACGGGGCCGGCAGGATTGACAATGACGGCAGGCAGCCCCTGCTCCGAAACCAGCTTTCGGACAAGGTTCTCAGCCATGAATTTGGAGCGTTTATAGTGGCCGATCATATCATCGAGTTTCGATGGCGTGGTTTCATCGGCGGGAGTGCCATCGGCATGCAGCCCGAGCGTGGCGACGCTGCTGGTATATACGATACGCGATACGCCTGCTTTAGCGGCGGCAAGCATGATATTGCGCGTGCCATCGACATTGATTTGATACATTTCATCAGGATTGCGCGTCCACAAACGGTAATCGGCGGCGGCGTGGAATAATGAAGAGCAGCCTGAAACGGCGCGCGCCAGTGATGCCGAATCGGTTAAATCGCCGACAACCATGTCTACCGGCAATCCGGTGATGTTGTTACGCGGGCTGCGTTCTCTTAACAGTACACGCACTTTATGCCCAGCCTGCAAAAGCCGCCGCACGATGGCCGAGCCGACAAAGCCGGAGGCACCGGTGACCAGCGTGGTCATGCCGTTTTCCCCGTTTTCGAAACGTCGTTGCCGGGATGCCATTGCAAGAATGCCGGCAGCACGATGAGCGTACAGATCAGAATCATGATCACCCCGAGCATCAGCAATTGCCCCATATCCGCCGTGCCCTGATGTGGTGAAAAGGATAGTGCGCCGAAGCTGCACAGTGTGGTTAGTGCGCTAAGTACTACGGCTCTGGATGTGCTGGAGCGTAATAGCGATTGTGCGCCAAATGGTTCGGATTGCATATGCCGGAAACGCTGCACCATGTGAATGCCATTATCCACGCCAATGCCAAGCAGCAGGGGCATTGCAATCACATTGGCAAAGTTAAAGGGAATGCCGAGGATGATGCTCCCGGTGGATGTTAACAGGGCGGCCAGCATCAAAGGCAGAAGAATCAGCAATGTATCGCTCAGCTTACGTAATAGCAGTAGCAACAGCAGAAAAATAAGCACAAACGCAATCGAGAAAGCATGCACAAATGCGCCAATCACGGCATTTCCTGCCTCCAGTGTGAATACCGGAGCGCCGGTGGCATGTGGCGCAACTGAGCGCACCTGGCCGACGAAGCGGCGCAGATTTTCAATGTCTCCAATATCGTTTTTTGGCATGACTTCGATGCGATATAGCCCGCTACTGCTCAGCCAGCGTCGGCTTAAATCGGCGGGGATACGCTGCCGGTTGATCGGTTCGGCGGTGAGCATGGTTTGGAGTAATGCAATCGTGGGGCGAAATGTACCCAGCAAATCCTTCTCCAGTAATTTCAGTATCTGTAATTGCTTCTGTTTCGGCTGGTCTGCTAGCCAGTGGGAGAATGCCTGCAAATGCTGACCCAGTTTGAAAATATCAGAACCAGACTGTGTTTGCCCTGCATGTGTGAGGTAGGTGCTTAGGGCGGATTGCAGGTGCTTGATGGCTGCTAAGTGTTCGGCAAGGGAAGAGGGTGCAGAAACGAGCGCATCCGGTTCAAAGCCGAGCAGTAACGACATATCATCAATGATGGCAAGTTTTTCATCCTGATTCGATGGGATGAAATTTAACAGGGATACGGTTTTATCCACCGAGTCGAGTTGGTCCAGCCGTTGTTGAATGGCCCGAACCTCTGAAGCATCGGATGTGAGTACCATAATACTGGAGGGGGAAATATTATGATTTTTCACCAAATCCCTGTAGGTCTGAATGGATTCGCTGGACTGATCGCGCAGATTGATTGGATTATAATCGAAGCTTATCTGCGGCAACCACAAGGCGGAAGCAAGAGCAGTCAGCACGGTCATGATCCGAATCGTACGGGCAGAGGGTGAACATATTGCTGGCACACGCCATGTGGTCACTTCTTTGATATTCACAGTCGGTTTATATTGAGTCGAAAATAGTTTGTTCCATACGCATAGAATGGCGGGCAGCAGGGTGAGCGTAACCACCAGGCTGATAAACATGCCGCTGCCCGATATGATGCCGAGCTCTGAAACGCCGGTGTAGTCCGTTGGTACGAAACAGTAAAAACCGACAGCGGTAGTCACTGCACATAAAAACAATGATGCGCCGACATCACGAGAGGCTAGCCTAAGTGCGGCAGCGGTTGGCTGACCTGTTTCTTCAATTTCTCGGCAGCGCAGGCAAAGGTGGATGGCATAGTCCACGCCAAGGCCGATATACAGAACCGCAAAAGCAACTGAAATAAGATTCAAATGGCCGATGGCGAGCGCAGCAAATGCGGCAGTAAGAATCAGGCCTGCGATCAGGCAAGTCAGCGTAGCAGCTACAAACCGGAAGGATCCCATGCCGATGGTCAGCACCAGTGCCACCAACAGTAATGCCAGCAGGGCGGCTGTGCCGGCACCGGTACTGACGCTGACTAGCTCATCATGGCTTAAAGCGGCGCTGCCGGTCAGCCGCACACTTACGCCATGATCGGCATCAAGTTGCAGGGATGCTGCGGCATTTCTCACCGCCTGCATGGCCGGCTTTGCGGCCAGAAAAGACGAATAATCCATGCGCGGTTGTAGCAGGATAAATTGCTGGCGCTGTTTGGGGATATTTTTTGCAGACGAATCTCCCTGCATTAATTCCTGCCATGATAAGGGTGCGCGCTTATGGGCTATGACTGCATCAATGGATGCAGTGACAGGCTTGACGATAGGAGTGATGTCGACTGCAGCGGAAGTGCCCTGGGCGTCAATCGCATCCGAGAGCATGAGAAACAGGCCGGGCAGGCTCATCTCGTCAGTCAGCCTGCCGAGAAACGGTTGCATGGTTGCAAGATCGCTGGCGGTTTGTTCCAGTTCGTCCATGCTTTGATAAAGCAGGGCATGGCGTTCCATAAATGTATTGGCGCGCGGCAGATAAACAGATGAAAAAAGTTGCGGCTGTTTTTGCAATGCCCTGGCTAATTGTTTGGCCGCACCGCGAGCCTGTTCCGGCGAGCCAGCATCAACCACAACCAGAATATTATGGGTGTATTGCGGGAATCCCTGTTCAAACTGGCGGTAAGTTTGCCGGAATGGCAAATCGGCTGCCAACATATCATTGGTGCTGGTATGAAAACCCAGATGGTGCGTTGTATATTGGAAAGCGCCACCGCAACAAAGGATGGCAATCACAACTACCCAGCTGGCTCTCTTGCATACACCGCTGACCCACCAACCCGGCAATCGGCTCAGGCGGGAATGAGGCTTATCCTGTTCGTATGCAGAGGCTTGCATTAATTAATTCGCATCAGTTTATTGCATCAGTCAGACAATGTTTTTTTGAGGAGGGGGGGGGTAATAGACCATCTACCCCGACCTTTTCATTGATACGAGACAAGCTGGCTTTTGCTACGCTAAATTGTCGACCCAGGCGCATCAACCGGCGCCAGGATGCCGGATGCATCAGCAGCAACCCGAGCATGCGGGTGATGTTGATATGGCCGTAGTTATCCATGGCTTTGTTGATGTAATCCGGGATGCCGGTGTTTACATCATCGGCAATGGCGCGAACTGCCATAAAGGGAACGCCCGCATCTTGCGCAATCAGGGCGATAGAGGCGCTCTCCATATCCACGGCTACAGCGCCGCCTGATTGATATAAAACCTGTTTCTGCAGCGGCTCAGTGATGATTTGAGCGCTTCCGGCCAGTGTGTCGGTCACAATTTTTCCGCTACCGGGGTACTGGCCAGAAAACAGTTGCGATAACAGGCCGGAAAGATATGCATGCCATGCTTTATCGGTCTGTAGTGCCCCGGATGTTTGATGCATTATCGTGTGCGGTAACACCACATCGCCGGGCTGTAAAACTTCCGATAAAGCGCCTGCGCACCCCCAACTTAGCAGGGCATCAGCACCATGTTGGATTAGTGCCTTGGCAGCTTTTTCAGCCTGTTCAGTTCCGATGCCGGAGATGATGAGAAATACGTTATCAGCAAGTTGAAGCGGGGATGAAAGGGCTTTGCGTATGTCTGTCGATTTTGCCAGACATTTCGCCTCCGCTGGAAGCGCAGCAATAATGCCGAACTGTTTCACAGACTTTGATGATGCGTGTCTGGCTGATGCAGCTTGCGAAATCTGGCCAGTGCCCAGAGGGGAAAATATTTATCATAACCGTGGTATTTCAAATAAAAGACGCGTGGAAAACCGGGGGCAGTAAATGCATCGTCATGCCATAAACCATCGGCTTGCTGTGCGGCTTGTAAATAGGCAATGCCGCGCCGTACTTCGGCAGAATCAACTTCACCAGCTGCCATGAGTCCCAGCAGCGCCCAGGCAGTCTGGAATGTGGTGCTGATGCGTCCCTGTCCGGCTTTTTCCGGGCTACAGTAGGTGTCGTGATCTTCGCCCCAGCCGCCATCCTGTCGTTGCACTGATTTCAACCAATCAGCGGCGCGGCGAATCATAGGGTCATCCTGCGCCATGCCGATTTTCTCCATCGCCACCAGCACAGACCAGGTACCATAAATATAATTGGTACCCCAGCGCCCGAACCATGAGCCGTTCGGCTCTTGTTCATTGCGCAGATAGCTCATGCAGCGATCCAAAGCAGTCTGGAAGGCCGGATCATGATTAGCCATGCAGGATAATAGAATCGCGCAACGGGCGCTGACATCGCTGCTGGGTGGATCAAGCAGAGCGCCGTGATCTGCAAAAGGGATTTCATTGAGGTATTCATAAGTGTTGTCGACATCAAACGAGGCAAAACCGCCATTGCTTGATTGCATGCCACAAATCCAGTTGGCAGCGCGTTGAATAGCGAACTGGTAACGGTCGGTTTTAGCTCGCTGGTCGGCCTGGCACATGGGCCATGCGACTGCACTGGTATCATCCAGATCGGGGTAATGGCTATTACTGAACTGGAATGCCCAGCCGCCGCCTGATAAATCCGGACGATGCTCACGCCAGTCGCCCGGCTCATCCAGCAGTTGCTGTCCCTTCAGCCAATCCAGTGCCTTGTCTGTCGCCTGCGTGTTGTGCCACCCCCCGTAACAATCTCAGCTTCCTGTAGTGCCAGTGCAGCCAGCGCTGTATCCCAGACTGGCGAATTGCAGGGCTGGCAAAAAGCTTCATGTTCTTTAATGACCAGCAAATCCTGCAAGGCTTTTTTTGCCGCCCTGCGAGATGGGTGGTCTGCGCTATAGCCCAATGCGTCGAGTGCTTCATAGGCATTGATCATGGCAGGAAATATCGCGCCCAGACCGCCATCGCCATTAAGTCGTTCAATGATCCATGTGCCGGCTTTTTTCAGGGCGCGTTTGCGCAACCGTCCGGGAATGAACGGCTCGGTCAGACTGGTTAGAAATTCAAAATAGAGAAACAGGCGATTCAGGCCGGAACGGACAGGGAAGTAGTGATGGCGTTTTTTAGGTAATTCTGACAGCAGTTCCTGAATGTGGGTTTTCTGAGGGTTGCGACTGCTGCGTTTGAGGGTGCAGAGAACCAGCAGGGGCACCATCACTGTGCGCGACCAGTAGGAAACCTTGCTCAGGTGAAACGGAAACCAGCGCGGTAATAGCATGATTTCCACCGGCAGATAGGGCACCGCCTGCCACGGGATCTGGCCGAACTGGGCCAGCATAATGCGGGTGAATACATTGCAGCGGCTGGCGCCGCCCTG
>CAJXNE010000002.1 GCA_913056285.1 uncultured Zetaproteobacteria bacterium
GTCGGGGTGATGCCTGCCTAACGCAGGCTGGGTTTGCCAGCTATGCTGGGCAAACAAAAGAGGCCGGGAAAACCCGGCCTCGTGCGAGAGAAGAAAGCAGCACATGGGAAAAATGCTCCCTTTCTTCAGAGAAAATTTAAATCAGGCGTGAGCCTGCATGTGTCTGGCCATCTGAGCCAGACTGCCCAAATCAGTCACCTGAGGATGCTTCGCATCCGCCCGTTTGAGCATGAATGTGGCACCGCCACGATGCTTAAGTTCTGTGTTTTTTCGTGCTTCAACGCCGAACTTCTTTTCAACCGCATCCAGATAGTTTTTGATAGTATTTTGAATTGCCATGGTAACCTCCTGTGCAAATCAGATGGCGGCATGATGCAAAATACGTGTTAGAATTCGATGATTGCGACATTAGAATTTTTTTATGAATTCATGAATTATTATTCATTATCGGCAAGTTAGGTGATACATATCACACCAGCCGGACTATTTTGAATAGCCCGGTTTACGTTCGCATCGCATGCTGTGCTGCTGTGCGCAGGGTATCGAAGCTGAATGGTTTGGTGAGAAAATCATCAGGTCGACAATCATGCACAGGAATCAGAGCGCTTTCTATATTATATCCGGATGACATGACCACATGGATATCCGGCTTGATCTCTCTGAGCTGTTGCAGGCATTCATTGCCATCCATTTCCGGCATCGTGACATCCAGCAGAACCCAAGAGAAATCCTGATCAGCGCTGAATATTTCCACGGCCTGCTTGCCATTGCCGGCCATCACAACGTCGAACCCCAGTTTTTCCAGCATGCGACTGGCCACCTGAAGAACGCCTTCTTCATCATCCACCAGTAGCACACGACCACTGAATCCAGCTTGCTCGATATCATGTCCGGATTCATCCACCGGCATGACAGAAACTTTTTTCTCGCTGCAAGGCAACCATGCGGAAATCCGGGTGCCCTGCCCCGGTTCGCTTTCAATCTCAATACCGCCATGATGGGTTCGAAGAATACCCAGAATAGCACTCAGCCCCAGCCCGCGACCAGTAAATTTCGTAGTAAAAAAAGGATCAAACATGTGTTCAATGGTGTTTTTGTCCATGCCGGATCCGTTGTCTGCAATGCACAACACCGCGTAACACCCCGCTTTCAGCTCTGCACCAAAGAAACGGTCAGCTTGTTCCGTATGAAGATGTTTGCGCGATACGGAAATATCAATCCTGCCCTGTACATCCGGAGCAATGGCTTCAGATGCATTGGTTACCAGATTCAGCAAGACCTGCCCGAATTGAGCACGATCCGCCTCTATCGCAGTCGGCTGTTGACCAAAATCCCATTGCAGTATCACATGTTTGCCGACTGTAACTTCCACCAGAGACTGCATCGATTTGATCGCATCACGTATATAAAACACTTCATATTTTACCAATCCCTTGCCCGAATAGGCCAGCATTTGAGAACACAAGGCGCTGGCTGCCTGCGCGGCTTCATCAATGCAATGGATGGAATTTTGGGCGGTATCAGGAAGAACAGGCTCCAGCATGAGTAAATCAACGCTGCCTTTGATAGCAGTCAGCAGGTTATTGAAATCGTGGGCGATGCCCCCGGCCATTACGCCCATTGATTCGAGACGCTGGGCATGTTGCATCTGCCGTTCAAGTAAGAGCTGTTCGTCCTCGGCAGCCACCTGTTTGCTGACATCGATGGCAAAACCAACCAGCCCTGTTGCTTCCCCATCCTCTCCGGTCAGTTTGATTTTAATCATATCGAATGTGCGTGTTTCGCCATCGGCGCAAGGCAGGGATTGCCGAAAATAATAAGCGCCGTCGCCTTCAAGGCAGGCCTTATCGGTAACCTGCGTATTCTTCGCAAGCTCATCCGGCATCAATGTGGTGTAATCATCAGATTGCAAAGCCGATGCTTCGGAAATACCACTCCACTGAACCCATGCATGATTCAGAAACTGAAGGCGACCGTTTGTGTCAATCATCCAGATGCCAATCGGAGAGTGATCGAGAATAGCGCGGATATGTCGCTGCTTGATTGCCAGCTCCTGATAAGACTGCTGAAGCAATAGCTTGCGCGATTCCAGCTGTGATTGATAAATATGCGCAAATAGCCAAAAGAACAACACGATGGCAACCAGACATAGTAACTGGGACAGCGAATAAGGCGTCTGAATCAAACTGGTCGACTGCAATACGGCTGCGATGAGAATTTCCAGCGCAAAAAAGCCGACCCAGTAGCGCGCTTTGTTAACCCGGTGAACGAAATAGGCTACAAACGGGAATCCGGCAATCCAGTATGCGCCCGTATTGTCCATGCTTTCAAAAAACACCAGCGCTGAAAACAATGTAACTGCCGATGCCATCAACGTATCTTCGACACTGGCCAGGCTGGCGCCTCTTCGAATGCGCCAGTACGTACCCGACATCACCAGCACCAGTAGAAATTCAGTCAGCGCCAGTGCATAGCAGCAGCCCTCAAGCAGGTGCGTTACAATAAAAAAACTCAGCGATAAGCCGCTGACCAGATGCACCCAGGCAAAGACCTTGCGGCGGTCGTCAAATGCTGATGCAGAAATCATGGATGCCCAAGCTATGTTTGTATCGCATGCGACTTTCTACGATAAGTGAATTTTTAAGGCAAGCTTTCAGTCGCATCAGATTTTGCTTAGGTTTTGGCAACAGGAGCATCATCATGCCAATTTATGAATTTCATTGCCGGGCCTGCGACAGCCACTTTGAGACACTGGTTCGTAACCGAGCGGAAGCAGTATCATGTCAACATTGCGGCAGTTCGGATTTGCAAAAACTCATTTCCGCCCATGCCGTTGGTTCCGGCGCACCGGATACGCCGTGCGGCGCTGCGCCCTGTGCACCGGCCCCGGCCTGTGGCGCCGGCGCTTGTCCGTCCTGCCACTGATGTGATGCATCCCGAACCGACATTGCAGCCCGCACAGATATCGCTACATGCACCGGCATGGCTGGCGGCATGGGTAAATGCGCATGGCGATAGCTATCCGGACGTAGCAACACGCATGCGATTGTGCATCGAATTATCCGCGCTTAACGTCGAGCATGAGACTGGCGGCCCGTTCGGTGCAGTCGTGTTCGACAGGGCGACGTTTCAATTAATCAGCGCCGGTGTGAATCGCGTGGAATCCTGTTCCGCATCGATTGCACATGCCGAAATCATGGCCATCACGGCTGCACAGCAACAACTGGGCAGTTTCGACCTGTCCGCCACCGGCCTGCCGGAATGTGAATTGGCCACCAGTTGCGAGCCATGTGCTATGTGTTTTGGAGCTATTCCGTGGTCGGGCATTCGCCACCTGGTCTGTGCAGCTGGCGATGCAGATGCGCGTCGCATCGGCTTTGACGAGGGGCCCAAATTATCCGACTGGAACAAGGCTCTGATGCAGCGGGGTATTTCTGTAGCGACAGATGTTTGTCGCGATGAAGCGGTTCTAGTGCTGCAACGCTATGCCACAAAAAACGGATTGATCTATAATGGCCGTGCTGATTTGAAAGGCGATTGAAAGCAGACAGCATTAGTGCGGTCGGCTACGGCCATGCCGGAGCCTTTTTCTTTGTGTAGTGCTGGTTGTTTTATACCAAACAATTCGATAAATTGATATGTTAGCCTGCCTGCACTACTTTACCGGGGCAGGGGAATAATTTACGCCATGTTTTTTTTAAAAAAATTGTCTATAATATCGCCACGTCTTGTTTACTTATAGATGTTAAACTTGTTTAAAGGAGAAACTGACATGAGAAAATCTTTATATAGCCTTGGTTTTGCGTTTATTGCATCTGCGATGATGGCAGTTCCTGCATTTGCCGGACATTCAACAGCAGGCACTAAAATTGGCGTCCTGACTTGCGACGCTGTCCCCGGTTCCAAGCTCAACCTGTTGGTTCATTCGACTACGGATGTTGAGTGTACTTTTAATTCTACTGCTGGCGATGGCACTGAGCATTATGTCGGTGAGACTGGTGTAGGATTTGGCATTGATCTGAAATGGGATAGCGAAAGCCACCTTGTATTCACTGTCTTTGCAGCTGAAAACAGTGGCATCAACAAACTGTCTACCGGCAAATATGTCGGTGTTGGCGCAGAAGCGGCAGCAGGCATTGGTCTGGGCGCCCATGTATTGGTTGGCGGCAGCAACAAGAGTGTTTCATTGCAGCCGGCTATCGAAGGTGGTGTTGGCGTTGGCGCATCCGCAGGCCTCACATATCTGTATTTACAGGCAAAATAACCATTCCAAATGGCAGCGTTATTCAAAGGGAAGGCTTTTGCCTTCCCTTTTTATTTCCCCTTGTGAATCAAGGCAGGCAATTCAACGGCAGGGGCCAGGATTGGTATTTCAACCTGTTTTACAAGCGCAATAAACAATAGCAACACCTAAGCTATCATACTTTTCGCGATCTCAGCCAGGTGTGCACCATAGCTACGCGCAGCGACAAGCGCGGCATCCGATACAGTATCGGGCATACCTGCATGGTTGCCGCTGCGCCCGTATGGCCCCCATTGCAAACCACCATCGGCATAACCGGGTAATGATTTGGGAAAACCGACCACGACCATGCCATGTTCGAGAAAATTGGAATAGAGCGCAACCATGGTCTGCTCCACGCCCCCGCCAGCGCCGCCAAAACCGCCGCCTGTGGCAAATACGCCGCCGACCTTTCCTTCCAGCGCACCTTCCATCCATAGCTTGGCAGCCCGGTCAATCAACTGTTTCATCTGCCATGCCATGGAGCCCATGTGCACAGGCGTGCCGAAGACGATCACATCGGCGGCCTGCAAATGTTCAATGTCTGTATCTGCTGTCGAATGTAAATCAATGGTAATATTCGAGTGTCCGACTCGCATGCCGGCTGCAATCGCTTCAGCCATTTTCTTTGTGTTGCCGTAATCGGAATGATAGGCAATCAGCACCTGCATATTGTCCTCCCTGTCTGGAAATATCACAGCCTATGAATCCAAGCTGCAATTTCCAGCCGTTGTGGTATACTGGCAAAATGATTCGCAGCTTGATACTAACCATGATGCTGCTGGCCGCATCAGCGGCGCTGTCGGCGCCGGTCGCCCACTTGCTTGATATTCAGGGCGCGATTGGCCCGGCTGTTGCTGAAGATGTGGAACATGCCATTGCTGATGCGCAGGGAGTATCGCTGTTCATCCTGCGTATGGATACGCCGGGCGGACTGGATCTCTCCATGCGCAGAATTATCAAGGCGATTCTGGCATCCGACGTGCCCGTGGTTGGTTATGTTGCGCCGCAGGGTGCGCGGGCAGCCAGCGCCGGTACTTATATTCTCTATGCTTCACATATTGCTGCCATGGCGCCTGCCACCAATCTCGGCGCGGCAACACCAGTGCAGATTGGCGGCATGCCCAAGCCGGACATCAAGCCGCCGTCAACACCCGAACTGCCAGCCTCTCCGGATACCACAAAAAAAGCGCCGTTATCTGATACGGCAGATACGACCAAAAGCTCCGACAACCCGATGCAGCATAAAATGGTCAATGATGCAGCGGCATACATTCGCAGCCTGGCCCAGTTACGGGGCCGCAATGCCGATTGGGCGGAACAGGCAGTGCGTCAGGCCGCTTCACTGTCGGCTAAGCAGGCGCTGAAACAGGATGTGATTGATGTCATTGCGAATGATATCCCGCAACTGTTAATTAAACTGAATGGGCGCACTGTAGTCACCTCCCGGGGCGAGATCACCCTGCATACGCAGGGCATGTTGGTGGAACACGTTGAGCGCAACTGGAGGAGCCAGCTACTGGGGGTGATCAGCGATCCCAATATCGCTTATATCCTGATGCTGCTCGGTGCGTATGGCCTGTTCTTTGAACTGGCCAATCCCGGCTTTGTGCTGCCAGGCGTGATCGGCGGTATTTCGCTGCTGCTTGCCCTGTTCGCTTTTCAGGTGCTGCCCATCAATATTGCCGGGCTCGGCCTGATCGGGCTCGGCATTGCATTTATGATTGCCGAGGCATTTATACCCAGCTTCGGCGCGCTGGGCCTGGGAGGCGTGGTTGCCTTCATCGCCGGTTCGATCATGCTGATGGATACCGGCGTACCGGGCTACGGGGTTTCGATGGCGCTGATTGGCTCGGTTGCTTTGATCTCCGCCCTGTTTTTCATCATGATCACCGGCATGGCGATCAAGGCCAGAAAGCGACCGATTGTCACTGGCGCTGAAGAATTATTGCATGAAACCGGCATCGCGCTGGAATCATTTCAACAGCATGGTCATGTCCAGTTGCATGGCGAAACATGGCAGGCCTTGAGCAGTCAGCCTGTTCACAAAGGCGATGCCATTCGCGTGACAGGACGCGATGGTTTGATACTCAACATCACTCTTGAATAACAAAATAGAACATTTTACCATTTTGTTATTCAATCGTTGGGTATTTGCAACGCGACTTGAGTCGCTATTCAGAACGTGAATACGGAGGTTCAATCATGAATATATTACTTGGCGTTGGTATTTTTATACTCATTATTATTTTCAGTGCATTCAGGGTACTGCGCGAATATGAGCGCGGCGTTATTTTTATGCTGGGACGCTTCTGGAAAGTAAAAGGGCCGGGCCTGATTCTGGTTATTCCGGTCATTCAACAAATGGTACGCGTGGATCTGCGTACGCTGGTATTCGATGTACCCAGTCAGGATGTGATTTCCCGCGATAATGTGTCGGTCAAGGTCAATGCAGTGATTTATTTCCGTGTGCTCGATCCCCAGAAAGCCATCATCAATGTGGAAAATTTCTTCGATGCCACCAGCCAACTGGCGCAAACGACGCTACGTAGCGTGTTAGGTCAGCATGAACTGGATGAAATGCTGGCTGAACGCGATAAACTCAATAAAGATGTACAGTCGATTCTGGATGCGCAGTCTGATGCATGGGGTATCAAAGTGGCCAACGTGGAAATCAAGCACATCGATTTGGATGAAAGCATGATCCGCGCCATCGCCAAACAGGCCGAGGCGGAGCGTGAACGTCGCGCCAAAATCATCCATGCCCAGGGTGAAATGCAGGCGGCGGAAAAACTGTTGGAGGCTGCGAGTACGCTAGCTAAACAACCGCAAGCCATTCAGCTGCGCTATCTGCAAACGCTGACTGAAATCGCCGGAGATCAATCATCGACCATCGTATTTCCGCTCCCGATGGACCTGATCAAACCGCTTTTGAAACAGGGCGAGTAACAACAGCCATCTGTGGCGATGATAATCACTGCCCGTTTTGCATAAGCTGAGCAAGTGATTTCATCATGATTTTATCCGTCACCGGGTATGCATCGTTGCCGGGACAGATGATTTATAAATGATCCAGAGATAAATGATGGCACTTTCTGCAAACTGGAACTCGGACATCAGGCAGACTAGCTTGCGCGGCCTTTCGAATTTTAATCGCAATAAACAGCAGGAGATATCATTGAAGAACAGTTTCGGTGCAAAAGACACACTGAGCGTAGGCGACAAAACCTACGCTTATTATAATCTCAAAGCGGCAGGCGATGTCTCGCATTTACCGTTCTCCATGAAAATCCTGCTGGAGAATCTGCTGCGCCGTGAAGATGGCGATGTGGTGAGCCGCAGCGATGTTGACGCGATCATTAACTGGGATGCCAAGGCTGAACCGAGCAAAGAGATTGCCTACATGCCAGCGCGCGTGCTGATGCAGGATTTCACCGGCGTGCCGGCGGTTGTTGATTTGGCCGCCATGCGTGATGCAGTTGTCGAGCTTGGCGGTAAGGCTGATCAGATTAATCCGCTGGCGCCGGCTGAGCTGGTCATCGATCATTCCGTGCAGGTGGATGCGTTCGGTTCCAGTTCGGCGTTAGAAATCAATGCTGATATTGAATTTTCGCGCAATCGCGAACGCTATAATTTTCTCAAATGGGGCCAGAAGGCGTTTGATAATTTCAAAGTCGTGCCGCCGGATACCGGCATCGTGCATCAGGTTAATCTGGAACATCTGGCCCGCACAGTGTTCGTCGATAACAACGGCGTGGCTTATCCCGATACGTTGGTCGGCACCGATTCGCACACCACCATGATTAACGGGCTGGGCGTGCTCGGTTGGGGCGTAGGCGGCATTGAAGCCGAAGCGGCTATGCTCGGACAACCGGTGTCCATGCTGGTTCCCAAAGTAGTAGGTTTTGAACTGACAGGCTCGTTGCCGGAAGGCGCGACGGCCACCGATCTGGTCCTGATGATTGTGGAAATATTAAGAGCGCATGGCGTGGTTGGTAAATTCGTCGAATTTCATGGCCAAGGCCTGAACCATCTGCCGCTGGCTGATCGCGCCACCATTGCCAATATGGCACCGGAATACGGCGCAACCTGCGGTATTTTTCCAATTGATCATGAAACCCTGAATTATCTGCGTTTATCAGGTCGCTCCGAAGAGAATATCGCACTGGTCGAGGCTTATGCCAAAGCGCAGGGCATGTTCCGTTCTGACGAAACCACTGCCACCTACAGCGAAAACCTGGGACTGGATATGTCTACCGTCGTGCCATCTATTTCCGGCCCGAAACGGCCACAGGATCGCATTGCACTGGTCGATGCCAAAACGAGTTTTGCAACAGCTGTTGAACAGATCAAGTCTGAAGCCGGATTGAATTCCAGTGCGGTCAACACCCGCATCAACAATCAGGATATTACGATTGATGACGGGGCGGTTGTGATTGCCGCTATCACGTCCTGTACCAACACATCCAATCCGTCGGTCATGCTCGGCGCGGGCCTGGTGGCCAAAAAAGCCGCCGCACTGGGTTTAAGCGCCGCTCCGTGGGTGAAAACTTCGCTCGGCCCCGGCTCACTGGTGGTCACCGAATACTTGCAGGGCGCAGGCCTGATTGAACCGTTAAAACAGCTTGGATTCCATGTCGTGGGTTACGGTTGTACAACCTGTATCGGCAATTCCGGCCCGCTGCCTGCGGAAGTATCCGCAGCGATTGCAGAAGGCGATTTATCCGTTTGTTCCGTACTGTCGGGCAACCGCAACTTTGAAGGCAGGGTGCATGCAGAAGTTCGCATGAATTATCTGGCTTCGCCGCCGCTTGTGGTGGCTTATGCCATTGCCGGCACCATGAACATCGATCTGTATAATGATCCGATTGGCAAGAGTTCTGATGGGTATGATGTCTATCTGAAGGATATCTGGCCGAGGCAGGATGAAGTGGCTGAAGCTGTGGCTGGATTATCACGCGAGCAATTCAGCAAATCCTATGCCGATGTCTTTGCCGGTGATGCCAATTGGCAGAATCTGGCATCACCGGAAGGTGAGCGTTTCGCATGGGAAGACGATTCCACCTACATCCAGAATCCACCGTATTTCGTTGGTATGGGCAAGAAAGCGGGCAGCATAGCCGATATTGAAAACGCCCGCGTGCTGGCTCTGCTGGGCGATTCCGTCACCACCGACCACATCTCTCCTGCCGGTGCCATTAAAGCAGATTCTCCAGCCGGCCTGTATCTGCGCGACAATGGCGTGGATCAGAAAGATTTCAATTCCTACGGCTCACGGCGCGGCAATCATGAAGTCATGATGCGCGGCACCTTCGCCAATATTCGCCTGCGCAATCAGCTAGCGCCGGGCACTGAGGGCGGCGTCACGGTGCACCTGCCGGATGGCGAACAGACAAGCATTTACGATGCGGCCATGCAATACAAAGCCGACAACGTGCCGGCTATTGTCATTGCAGGTAAAGAATACGGTTCCGGCTCTTCGCGTGACTGGGCTGCTAAAGGCCCTGCCCTGCTCGGCATCCGTGCAGCGATTGCCGAAAGCTATGAGCGTATTCACCGCTCCAATCTGGTCGGCATGGGTATCCTGCCACTTCAGTTTTCAGACGGCGATTCAGCTACATCGCTGGGCCTGACGGGTCGCGAAACATTGAGTATTACCGGCGTAAAAGAAGGCGCAGACGAAGTCACGGTGACTGCCGGTGACAAGACATTCACAGCCATTGTACGCATCGACACGCCTAAAGAGTGGGATTACTACCGACACGGCGGCATCCTGCAATACGTACTACGCCAGCTTGCCGGTTCGTAGTAATGCGGTTGGATAAGTCTAGCTGTTAATCAGATGTGTAACTCCCGCGAAGGCGCGAATCCATTGGGTGATACCATGAATAAGGAACCATCCACTTACATCCTTGCCAGTTCCAGAAATGGAATCGTGATTGGAAAATAAAGCTGATAGAAAAGGATAATGCAAATTGGCTGGATTTATGGGCACCTCTTGAATAACAAAATGACGGATTCTATCATTTTGTTATTCAATCGTTGGGTCGTTGAACGCGACTTGCGTCGCTATTCAATGAGCATGGATTCCCGCCTTCGCGGGAATGACGGCTTCAGGCAACTGCTTGTCATGATTCCACATGCCTGAGTTGCCCGAAGTAGAAACCATTCGGGCCGGGCTTGAGCCGTTAATCGTTGGCAGGGAAATCAAGCATGTGATCTGTCACCGCGCCAATCTGCGTTACCCGCTGCCCAATCTGGCCGCGCTGGTTGGACAGAGCGTGACTGGCATGCGGCGGCGTTCCAAATACCTGTTGTTCGATTTGGCAAGTGAACGGCTGGAGACCAGTCAAACACTGGTCTGGCATCTGGGCATGACCGGCCAATTCCATGTTTTGCCTCATCATGCCAAAACAGGTACGCACGAGCATGTGCATGTTGAGCTCAGCGATGGGCAAAGCCTTCGTTACCGGGACGCTCGCCGTTTCGGATATGCGGGCCTGTTGCCAAGCACACAACTGGAATCGCATGCGTGGTTTAGCAAGCTTGGCCCGGAACCATTATCGGATGCATTTAACGGCGAGCATCTAACCGCGCTCTGCGCAGGCCGTAAAGCCCCAATCAAAAACCTCATCATGGATGCGTCCATCGTCGTTGGCGTCGGCAATATTTATGCCTCGGAGTCCCTGTTCCGGGCTGGCATTCATCCGGCCAGAGCGGCAGGCAGAATTTCATCCGCCCGGCTCGCTTTGTTAGTGGAAACCATTAAGGCGGTATTGGCAGAAGCAATAGAGGCAGGCGGAAGCACGATCAGCGATTTTGTGCATGCCGATGGCAAACCCGGCTATTTTGCCCATCAGTTTCAGGTCTATGGCAGGGCTGGAAAGAAATGTCTGCATTGCGAGCGCACAATCAAACGCATCACGCAGGCCGGGCGCAGTTCATTTTTATGTTCGTTTTGCCAGCGTTAAATTCAATCAGCGCTTTCCTTGGATCATTCGTTGCAAAATTACCGCCTTCGTACAACATACCGATATAATTCAGATGCGAACCGGCACGCCACAAACGGGGATATGCGTGTCGATGCCGTGACAAGAGGACGAATACAATGGCTTACATGACACATCAAATTATTGAAGAACTGGCCTCCGGCCACCTGGGCTTGAAAAACCTGGAATCCGTCTACTGGAACCTGCCCACACCCAGCCTGTACGAACACGCCATCCACAATCATGAAGGGCACCTGGCTCACCTGGGTGCGCTGGTGGTACGAACCGGCCATTTCACCGGACGGGCGGTAAAAGAAAAGTTCATTGTCGATGAACCGTCCAGCCATGACAAAGTATGGTGGGGCGACTTTAATCGCGCCATGCCGGAGGAGCGCTTTGATGCTTTGTTGGCACGGGTGCGCCACTATATGGAAGGCAAGCAGGTTTATGTCGAGGATTGCCTCGTTGGCGCCGACAGCGATTACGAAAAACCGGTACGGGTCATCACGCAGGATGCATGGCATGCCATGTTTGCGCGCACCATGTTTGTACGCCCTGTTGACCTGGACCGTGAACTGGCTGTCGAGGAACCGGATTTCACCGTCATCCATGTGCCGCATTTCCATGCTATGCCGAGCATGGATGGCACCTATTCCGAAGCTTTCGTAATTCTACATATGGGCCGCCGCATTGCCTTGATCGGCGGCACCGCTTATGCGGGAGAAATCAAAAAATCCATCTTTACCATCATGAACTATTTGTTGCCGGAAGAGGATGTATTGCCCATGCATGCTTCGGCCAATATGGGCGATGATCCGGATGATGTGGCCATCTTCTTCGGCCTGTCCGGCACCGGTAAAACAACGCTGTCATCTGATCCTGATCGCCGTTTGATTGGTGATGACGAACATGGCTGGAGCAAACATCATGTGTTCAACTTCGAGGGTGGCTGTTATGCCAAGGTAGAACACCTGTCGCAAGAAAAAGAGCCGATGATTTATGAGGCGACCAAGCGTTTTGGTTCGATTCTGGAGAATGTCGGCCTGGACATCGCCACCCGTCGCGTCAATTTTGATGACATTACATTGACCCCCAATACCCGCGCCGCTTATCCGATTCAGGCAATCTCCAACGCAATTTACCCCGGCGTCGGCGGGCCGCCTAAAAATATCATCATGCTCACCGCCGATGCCTTCGGCGTATTGCCGGCAATTTCCAAACTGACACCGGAACAGGCGATGTATTATTTCCTGCTTGGATATACGGCCAAGATCCCCGGCACCGAAGCCGGCATCACCGAACCGGAGGCAACCTTCAGCCCTTGTTTCGGCGCGCCGTTCATGGCACGTCATCCGTGCGTCTATGCCAATATGCTGGGTGAAAAAATCAAGTCGGGGAATGTGAAAGTATGGCTGCTCAATACCGGCTGGAGCGGTGGTGGTTACGGTATTGGCGAACGCATGGACATTGATCTGACACGCACGCTGCTATCTGCCGCCTTAAGTGGAAAACTCGAAAACACCACCTTTCAGACACATCCGATTTTCGGACTGGCAATGCCCGAAACGCTCGATCCAATCGCCACATGGCATGATCCCGAGGCATACCTGAAATCTGCCAAAGCGCTGGCCGACCGATTCAAGGCGACCTTCGCCCAGTTTGATGATGAGGCTACCGATGCATTGCGGCAGGCAGGCCCTCGCTGATGCAATACTTGAGCAAGGCCCCTGAAAACGAACCATACTTTCCTTTGCTGCGGCGCGACTATGCGCTTGGTTTTGTACAGGCATTGAAACAACCGGACATGCCGGATGCGGAAACGATAGCCCGGCGCTGGCGCAGCGATGAAGCAGTTCTGCTGCCCGATGTGCTTGATTGTCAGCTATGGCAGGCTGATATTGGACAATCACATCGTCTGATGGAGCAAACACTGGAAAGCGGCGAAGTCTCTCCGTTGCTGGATCAAGCACCGTACAAGCAGCGTTTATCGGCACATTTCCCGCTGGTGGCTTCCTCTTTTGAAGATCACGATGAGCAGGGCATCGAAAAAATCTATTTTGATGCGGAAGCCGATAGTCAGTGTGTGGCAGAAGATTTATGGTGCAAGGGCTCATGGCTGTCCTTTATCGAGGCCGATGCTTCCCTGCGTTTCCGTTTTTCGTTTGGCATGGAGTGTTTGGAAGATGTAGCTACCGATCCGGTACGCCAACAATGGGCCGGGCGTTTATGCGATGCCCTGTTCCCCGAATCAGCCGCCATTACCAATAACAAGACCATCACCGACATGCTTCAACCGGTGCTTGGCGGATCACCTGCATTTGTGGAACGCATTGTGTATTTTAATGCCCCCAACGGCGGCGCGCAGATGCATCACGATGTTGAACGCGGCCACGACGGTGTAGTTTACGGCCAGTTATCAGGCAGCACCTTCTGGCTGGCGCTCTGCAAACAAACGCTGATTGATGAATTAATCAGCTTCATCGGCCATGCCGATCATGCCGCCGAAATCGAACGCTTATTGCCCGATGCAGCCGAGCGAAGCGCACTGGCAAAACTGATCGGAGATCGAGGCGCGTTATCGGACTATATGGATGCATTTGATCATGAACTGGTTGAAGCTGTGTTGGATCGCTCTGCGTTGTTCACTCGGCAATTGGTGGAACACGGTTATGGCTTTATCCTGCATGCCGGCGATGTGTTGCTAATGCCGCAGCGCGATCTGGACACGTGTGTATGGCATTCGGTGATCACACTCGGCGATGCGCCGGGCGAAGCACTCTCGTTTGCCGTACGGAGAGATGTTGCAGCGCAGTAAATTCACGGCGGCGCTGTTGCTGTCCTGTTTGCTGCTGACAACAGTATGGAGCGAGGAGCTTGTCATGGCCGAAGAAAAACCGAAATACACCAATGCTCTGATTCATGAATCCAGTCCCTATTTACAGCAACATGCCCATAATCCGGTCAACTGGTTACCATGGAGCGACGATGCGTTTGCGCTGGCTCGCATGCAAAACAAACCGATATTTCTCTCCATCGGTTATTCGACCTGCCACTGGTGCCATGTCATGGAGCATGAATCCTTTGAAGATGAGGAAGTGGCCGAAGTGCTTAATCGCTACTTTATTGCCATCAAGGTGGATCGCGAAGAGCGGCCTGATATTGATGCGGTGTATATGCATGCCGCCCAGATGATCAACGGCTCCGGCGGCTGGCCGCTGAATCTGTTGCTGACGCCGGACAAGAAACCGTTTTATGCCGCAACCTATTTACCCAAACATGGGCGTTTTGGCCGCATCGGCCTGATTGAACTGGCCAACCGCATTGGTGAGATGTGGCAGCAGGATCGCAGCCGCATTGAGAAATCTGCCGCATCGATTGGTACAGCGCTGACCAACAGCATCGATATGGCCGCACCGGGAACAATGGATGCCGGCCTCATTGAAAAAGCTTATCAGGAAACCGCCAAAGGTTTTGATGTCACACACGGCGGCTTTGGCGATGCACCGAAGTTTCCGACGGCGCAACGTCTGTTGTTTCTGCTGCGTTACGGCACCCTCAAGCAAAACCCGGAAGCCATCACCATGGTGGAGAACACCTTAACTGCCATGCAGCGCGGCGGTATCCATGATCAATTGGGTGGCGGTTTTCACCGGTACTCCACCGATGCGCACTGGCTGGTGCCGCATTTTGAAAAAATGCTCTACGATCAGGCCATGCTGATGATGGCCTATACAGAAGGGTGGTTAGCAACAGGAAATCAGAGTTTCGCCACCACAACGCGCGATATCGCCGAATACCTGCTGCGCGATATGCGTGACCACGGCGGTGCTTTCTATTCTGCTGAAGATGCCGATTCGGAAGGGGTTGAAGGTAAATTCTATGTCTGGTCTGCCGATGAAATCAGGGATGTTCTCGGCAAACGGGCGGATGCATTTATGCAAGCTTACGGGGTGGAAAAATCCGGCAATTTTACCGATGAAGCCACACATCGAAAAACCGGAGACAATATCCTGCACCGCTCAGCACCGGTTGATTTGGCTGCCTTTGAGGCTGACAGGAACAAGCTAATGGCCGTTCGCAATCAGCGCATTCACCCCTTTCGTGATGATAAGATATTAACCGACTGGAACGGCATGGTGATTGCCTCGTTGGCTTTTGCCGGCAAGGTATTAAACGAACCCCGCTATATACAGGCGGCAGCCCAGGCGGCTGACTTCATCCTCACCGATTTGCGTGATGACAAGGGCGCACTGTTGCATCGCTGGCGCGCCGGCAAGGCGGCGATTGCAGCCCAACTGGATGATTATACGGCCATGGTCTGGGGGCTGACTGAGTTGTACGAAGCCAGCTTTGACCCCCGCTGGCTGGCTGAAGCGCTTAAATTAAATACGGTGATGTTGAAGCAATTCAAGGGTGAGGATGGCGGCTTTTATCAGGTTGCCGAAAGCGATGAATTGATTGCCCGTCCGATGGAGATCTTTGATAACGCCCTACCCTCGGGCAATGCCGTGGCCATGCATAATCTGCTGCGCCTGTCGCGCTTGACCGGTGATGCCAAACTGGCTGCTGAAGCGGCGTCCGTCGCCGATCATTTCGCTGGCATTGCCAATCGCGCGCCATCTGGCGTATTACACATGCTTTCCGCCGTCTTGATGGCCGAAAGCAAGGGCAAAGAAATTGTACTGGTCGGAGATAAACACTCCGATTCGGCCAAAAAAATGTTGCATATCATTCGCGCTTATTATCGACCCAATGCCGTGGTGGTCTGGCACGACGCCCAGCTTGAAAAGATGGCCCCATACACCCGAGGTCAAAAAGCTATCGCTGGTAAAGTGACGGCTTATGTCTGTGAAAACTTTCAATGCAATCTGCCCACCAACAACGTGACCACATTGAAACAGTTACTTCAGACGCAACTTGATTGACTTCACCCACACGGCAAGCAGAGTTTTAAAATCAAATCATCAAGGATGCAACCATGACCCGCACCCATAAACAGATCGGACTATTCGCCCTGCTGCTTGCTGCCGATCAGCTTTCAAAATGGTGGATTCAGCAGCCGGATTTTCACGCTTTTACTGTGATTGACGGCTTTTTCAATATCATCCGCGCTTACAATCCCGGCGTGGCCTTCTCCATGTTTGCAGACCTGCCTGACGCAGTTCGCCTGTGGCTATTGCTGGGCGTTACCATCGGCATTGCTGTGGCTGTGCTGTTCTGGTGGTGGCAGGAGCGCTTGCGCGCCGGTATCACTTCATGGCTGCTGGTGCTGATTCTGGCCGGCGCTGCCGGCAATATATGGGATCGTATTCAGCTGGGTTACGTGGTCGATTTTATCGACTGGTACGTACGCACCGATGCCGCCGAATATCACTGGCCCGCCTTTAATATCGCCGATGCCTGTATCTCTGTTTCAGTGGTACTGCTGATTTTTACCAGCTTCAAGAAAAGATGACTTCGTAAGAAGTCATCATTGCGCCCATGGACGGGCGCGCAAATCAATGGCTTGCAACGCAAGTTGTTGATTTGTAAGGAAAGTGAAAATCGCACTTTTCTCTTTCCGTGAAATAAAAAGGCCATGGATGGACTTTTTACGACTTCATCAAGAAAAAAGAATAACCAAAGCCCGACAAAACACCACACGCTTCTCGCATACACTGAAAAGCCGTATTTTTTATACGATTTTCCCATTGTTTGGATTATAGTGCGTCTTTCGCACAATAATCCATGACAGTGGGCATACGCTTATGACATCGAAAGAACATACATCAAAAAAATACATGACCGGCAATCTGGATTTGACCCAGCATGGTATCGGCACCGGTGCGCATCGCATGCAAAAGCCGGTATATATGGATTTCCTGCCTCCGTGCAATCATGCCTGTCCGGCCGGAGAAGATATTCAGGGCTGGTTAGACCTGGCTCAGAATGGTGAATATGAAGCGGCATGGCAGAAACTGCTGGAGAATAACCCCTTCCCGGCCATTCACGGACGCGTCTGCTATCACCCCTGTGAAACCGACTGCAATCGTAATTTCACGGACGATACGGTGAGTATCCATGCCGTGGAACGATTTCTGGGCGACTTGGCCATGGAAAAAGGCTGGAAGCCTGAATTCACAACCAAACCGGGAGGCAAACGGGTGTTGATTGTCGGCGCTGGCCCGTCCGGCTTGTCGGCAGCGTATCACTTAATTCGCCTCGGGCATGAAGTAGAGATTCTTGAGGCTGGGCCTGTTGCAGGCGGTATGATTCATTTCGGTATTCCGGCCTACCGCATGCCGCGCAAGGAACTCGGTGATGAAATTCAGCGCGTGGTGGATATGGGTGCGAAAATCACCTGCGATTACCGCGTGGAGGATGTGGAAGCGGAGAAAACAAAGGGCAATTTCGACGCCGTGTTTATCGCCGTCGGTGCGCATCTGAGTAAAAATATTGAAATCCCCAGCCGCGATGCACGCAAAATGATGGATGCGGTCAGCTTCCTGAAAAGCGTGGAAAATGGCGAAGACCTGCAACTGGGTCGCCGCGTAGCCATTTATGGTGGCGGCAACACAGCTATGGATGCGGCGCGCACCGCCAAGCGACTCGGTGCGGAAGAAGCCGTGATTATCTACCGCCGCGATCGTAAGAGTATGCCGGCGCATGATTTCGAGGCCGATGAAGCGATTGAAGAAGGTGTGAAAATCAACTGGCTGCGGACAATTAAAGAAATTGATTGCACCACCATGACGGTTGAAGTGATGGAACTCGATGAAAACGGTCGCCCGCAACCCACCGGCAAGACCGAAACGCTGGAAACCGATGCCCTGATTATGGCTGTCGGGCAGGATACTGACACTGGCTTTCTCAAAAATGTGCAGGGCATTGAATTCAACCGCGATGGTACAGTGATAGTCGGCCCGAATATGATGACGGGTGCAGGTGGTATTTTCGCTGGCGGCGATATGGTACCATCCGAACGCTCCGTTACCATCGCCACCGGTCACGGCAAGAAGGCGGCGCGTTATATTGATGCATGGCTCAGAGGCGACACCTATCAACCAGCAGCCAAACATCCGATTGTTGATCATGAAAAGCTACAACTCTGGTACAGCACCGAGGCGCCGAAACGCAAACAGGCTGAGATTTCTCCCGAAAACAGACTTGGTGGTTTTGAAGAGATATTGCAGGGCTATAGCGAGAAAGAGGCTTTGTTTGAAGCAAAACGCTGCCTGTCCTGCGGCAACTGTTTTGAATGTGACGGTTGCTACGGCTCCTGCCCGGAAGATGCCATCATCAAGCTGGGCAAGGGTAAACGTTATTTGTACGACTACGACAAATGTACCGGCTGCGCGGCCTGCTACGAGCAATGCCCCTGCCACGCTATTGAAATGGTGAAGGAATAAGAGACGATGAGCGATAACAGTAAAAACAAACAGGTCACATTCGATGGCGGCACCGGTGTCGCCCATATCGCATACAAGGTAAGCGAGCTCTGTTCGATTTACCCGATCACACCGTCTTCATCAATGGCTGAGCTGTGCGATGAATGGTCTGCTGCGCATATCGAAAATATCTGGGGGCAAGTACCCGATGTGATCGAGATGCAATCCGAGGGTGGTGCGGCCGGGTCAGCACATGGCGCATTACAGGCCGGTGCGCTCACCACCACATTCACCTCATCGCAGGGCCTGCTGCTGATGATTCCGAATATGTATAAAATCGCCGGTGAATTAACATCAACGGTATTCCATATCGCCGCCCGCTCACTGGCCACGCAGGCATTATCCATCTTCGGCGACCATCAGGATGTGATGGCGGCGCGTTCCACCGGTTTTGCCATGCTATCTTCAGCGTCTGTACAGCAGGCGCATGATTTCGCACTGATTTCGCATGCAGCCACTCTGAAAGCACGTGTGCCGTTTATGAATTTCTTTGATGGCTTCCGCACCTCGCATGAAATCAATAAAGTCGCGCTTATTTCGGATCAACAGATTCGTGCCATGATCGATGATGAACTGGTGTTTGCCCATCGTAAACGGGGATTAAGCCCGGATAACCCATTCATTCGCGGCACAGCCATGAACCCGGATGTGTATTTTCAGGCGCGTGAACGCGCCAACCCGTTCTATGACGCTACGCCGGGCATCGTGCAGGATGCCATGGATCAGTTTGCCGAACTCACCGGCCGCAAATATGATCTGTTCAGTTATTTCGGCGCAGACGATGCCGAGTATGTGATTATTATTATGGGCTCGGGCGCGGAAACGATTGAGGAAACCATCAAGGTACTCAATGCTCAGGGGGCAAAACTCGGCGTTGTCACCGTTCACCTGTTCCGGCCGTTCTCACGCGAACATCTGATTGCCGCCCTGCCGGCTTCGGTGAAAAAAATCGCCGTACTGGATCGGACCAAGGAACTGGGCGCACGCGGTGAGCCGCTCTATCAGGATGTGATGGCTTCATTATCTGAATCGGTGATGATCGGTGAACTCGATGCCCTGCCGCTGGTAACCGGCGGTCGCTACGGCTTGTCATCCAAGGAATTCACGCCGGCTATGGCCAAGGCAGTGTTTGATGAATTGGCAAAAGATGCGCCGAAACGCGATTTCACTGTCGGCATTACCGACGATATCACCCACACCAGTATCGATGTGGACAACAGTTTTAATATCGAACCGGCCAATGTAACCCGTGCCCTGTTCTTTGGTCTGGGCTCCGACGGTACTGTGTCGGCCAACAAGAACAGCATCAAAATCATCGGCGAAAACACGCCGCTGAATTGCCAGGGCTATTTTGTCTACGACTCCAAAAAAGCGGGTTCGCAAACGGTTTCTCACCTGCGCTTCGGGCCGGATGAAATACGCGCGCCCTATCTGGTCGATTCGGCCAATTTCATCGCCTGCCACAAGGCAACATTTATTTCACAGGTGGAAATGCTCGATAAAGCCGCTGACGGCGCAGTATTTCTGCTCAACACTCCGACTACTGCCGGGCAGGTATGGGATGAACTGCCCAGGCCTGTGCAGCAGCATATCATCAAACGCAATATCGAATTCTATGTGATTGATGCCTCCACCGTAGCTCGCGATGCCGGCATGGGCCGCCGCATCAATACCATTATGCAGACCTGTTTCTTTGCCCTTTCAGGCGTATTGCCGCGTGAGGAAGCCATTGCGCAAATCAAGAAAGCGATTGAGAAAACCTATGCACGCAAGGGCATGGATGTAGTGCAGCAGAACTTCAAGGCAGTGGATGCAGCCCTGGATCATTTGCACAAAGTCAACGTGCCGGATCTGGTCAGCAGCGACCACGATATGGATTTGATGGTGCCGCTCCGCGCGCCGGAATTCGTGCAGCAGGTGACAGCACCCATGCTGGCCGGCAAGGGAGACGCGCTGCCTGTTTCCAAAATCCCCATGGACGGCACGTTTCCGTCCGGTACGGCGCAGTGGGAGAAGCGCAATATCGCTGATTTTGTACCGCAATGGGAACCGGATGTCTGTATTCAGTGCGGTAACTGTTCGTTTGTCTGCCCACACAGTGTCATTCGCGCCAAATTCTACCACGAAGATCATCTGGAGAATGCGCATGAGGGGTTCCCGTCCGCCCCGGTTTCGGCGCGCGGTTTCCCGGAAACCCGCTATACGCTGGAAATCTACCTGGAGGATTGCACCGGTTGCGAAATGTGCGTCAATGCCTGCCCTGCCTATGATTTGAATGACCCGACTAAAACAAAGAAAGCCATCAATATGATGCCCAAAGCGCCACAAATGGAGCGCGGGCGCAAGGATGTCAGCTTTTTTGAAACGATACCGGCCAATGATCGCGCCACCATCGATTACTCATCGGTACGCGGCACGCAGTTTCTCGAGCCTCTGTTCGAATTTTCCGGTGCCTGCGCCGGCTGCGGTGAAACACCCTATGTACGTTTATTAACGCAACTGTTCGGGCCGCGCCTGCTGGTGGCCAATGCCACCGGTTGTTCCTCGATTTACGGCGGCAATTTACCGGCGACACCGTGGACCAAGAACAAGGATGGTCGCGGACCGGCTTGGTCCAACTCGCTGTTTGAGGACAATGCGGAATTCGGACTCGGCATGCGTCTGGCTGCCGATCATCACATGCATGTAGCGCAGCAGGAACTCGAAAAACTGCGCGAAAAACTGGATGACTACTTCGTCGATGAAATCATCAATGCTGATCAGTCCATCGGTTATGAAGTGACTCAGCAGCGCCAGCGTGTGGAAAAACTGAAACTGGTACTGGAAGGCATGGATGACCCACGCGCCAAAAACCTGCTCACCGTTGTTAATCATCTGGTGCGCCGCAGCGTCTGGCTGATCGGCGGCGATGGCTGGGCTTATGATATCGGTTCGGGAGGGCTGGATCATGCGCTGGCTTCGGGACGCAATATCAATGTTCTGGTGCTCGATACCGAAGTGTATTCCAACACCGGTGGTCAGGCGTCCAAAGCAACTCCGATCGGGGCAACAGCCAAATTCGCTTCCGCCGGCAAACCGGTTGGCAAGAAAGATCTGGCGCTGCAAGCGATCTCCTACGGTAATGTGTATGTTGCACGTGTCGCCATGGGGGCCAATCCACAACAAACACTGCTGGCCATGCGCGAAGCAGAGGATTATCCCGGCCCATCGATTATTCTGGCCTACAGCCACTGCATTGCCCACGGCATTGATATGACACAGGGCTTAAAACATCAGGATATGGCAGTGGCATCCGGCTACTGGCCTCTGATTCGCTACAATCCCGAATTGCGCCGTGCCGGCAAGAAGCCGTTCGTACTGGATTCGCCCGAACCAACCATGAAAGTGAAGGATTACGCCTACACCGAAATGCGCTATAAATTGCTACAGCGCAGCCATCCGGTGGAAGCGGAACGGCTCATGGAACTGGCGCAAGAGTCTGTGAATTTACGCTGGGCCACTTATGAACACATGGCCGAACAGGATCCATCCGAATTCCAGCCGGTGCATACAATGGAGGCATCAGTTGGATTATGATGTACTGATTGTCGGTTCCGGCCCGGCCGGACAGCATGCTGCATGGCAGGCTGCCGACATGGGCAAAAAAGTCGCCATCATCGAACGTAAACCAAGCATCGGCGGAGCCGGCCTGCAGACCGGCACGATCCCCAGCAAGGCGCTGCGTGAAGCGGCCTATCTGTCTTCCAGAACCGGCGACAGAGGCATGCGGGAAGCCAATCATACCGCGCGCTATGGTGCCTTGGCAGAAGCAGTCCGCAGAAAAGAAATGGTCATTGCTCAACAGGAGTCGGTGATTGTTAAACGACTACTGAGATCAGGCGTAGCGCTGATTCCCGGCGAAGCCAGTTTTGTCGATGCTCATACGTTGGAAATCATGGATACCAAGGGTGCTTCGCGTTATTTAACTGCAGAAAAAATCATTCTGGCAACAGGTTCACGTCCGCGCCGCCCTTCAGATATTCCGTTCGATAAACAGACCGTGCTCGACTCCACTTCCATTCTGAAACTGAAACGCTTGCCGAAGAGCCTTATTGTGATTGGCGGCGGTGTCATCGGTTGTGAATTCGTATCCATTTTTGCTGCGCTGGGTGTGGAAGTCAGCGTCGTCAATTCACATGCTCAACTGCTCTCCTATTTAAGCGAAGATGTGGTCAGCGTACTGGCTGAGTCGTTTGATAATATGGGCGTTAAGTTGCATACCAGCGAACGCGTGGTGGCTATTCGCAAAGAAAATGATGCTGCACTGACACTGTTGGAATCGGGCAAAAAGCTCTATGCCGATGCCGTGCTCTATGCCCTGGGGCGCACACCAAATACGCAAAGCCTGAATCCTGCCAATGCCGGTATAGAACTCGACAAGGGGTGGATTAGCGTCAATGCGCATTTTCAGACCAGCGTGCCACATATTTACGCTGTGGGTGACCTGATCGGTCATCCCGCACTGGCCTCGACCGGTATGGAACAGGGGCGGGCAGCTTCTATTCATGCCTGCAGCGGAGAAACACAGGCCATGGCCAAAAACCTGCCCATGGCAATTTATGCGATTCCTGAAATATCATGGGTCGGTAAAACCGAAAAAGAAGCGCGGGCTGAAAATCTCAACTACGTTGTTGGGCGTGGTTATTACAACGATAGCGCCCGTGGCCAGATTATCGGGGATTGTAACGGCCTTGTAAAACTCATCGTCGATGCCGAAACCCACCAGTTGATCGGCGTCCATATTGTTGGCGAGCATGCCAGCGAGTTAATCCACACTGGCCAGCTATTAATGAATTTCGGTGGCACCGTGCATGATCTGGCCTGCAATGTGTTCAATTACCCGACCCTGGCCGAGTGCTATAAACTGGCCTCTCAGGACTGCCTGCAAAAACTGGACTGATTGGCTGGCGTAAAACACTGATTTCCGGATGCAATTGCCCAAACTTACTAAGACTCCTATAGTGCTGCCATGACAGCCCAACAATATGGAACCCGCACACGCATCAAGGTCTGCGGCATTACCTGCCTGGAGGATGCGCTGACGGCATCAGCATTGGGCGTGGATGCCGTTGGGTTTGTCTTTTATGATAAATCACCGCGTTATATCGAGCCGGCCAAAGCGGCTGCAATCATTCGCCAGTTGCCACCGTTTGTGTCGGCAGTCGGTCTGTTTGTAAACCCGTCACAGGATGATATTGCTCAGATATTGCAAAGCGTGCCGCTCGGCGTGATTCAGTTGCACGGCGATGAAACGCCGGAATTCTGTGCGGCGCAACGCCGACGCGTACTTAAGGCCATCCATATATCAGATATGGATGATTTGAAACGTGCAGAGGCTTATAATTGCCCATTGTTGCTTGATGCCAAAGCACCCTCCGGTGTTTATGGCGGTGCAGGCCAGACCTTCGACTGGTCGCTGTTGAAACATTTCAGCCATGCTTATCCGGTGTCGCTGGCCGGCGGCCTGAATGTGAATAATGTAGCTGAGGCAATGGCCGTGCGCTCATGGTTTGCACTTGATGTATCTTCCGGCGTCGAACAGTCACCGGGCATCAAACAGGCTGAAAAAATGCGTGCTTTTGTCAATGCTGTGAACCTTTGCTGAACAGGGAGTTTTTGTGAGTTCATTACCGGAACATAACGATTTCGCGGCCATGTATAATCTGGAAATTACACATGCACCCGATGCAGGCGGCCATTTCGGACGCTTCGGGGGGCGCTTTGCCGCCGAAACGCTGATGCAACCGCTCAAAGAAATTGAAGAGGCTTTTTTTGATGCGTGGAACGATGATGCATTCCATGCCGAGCGTCTTGCTTTGCTGGAGAATTATGTCGGACGCGCCACGCCGCTTTATCATGCCGAACGATTGAGCAAACAAAACGGCGGCGCGCAGATTTATCTCAAGCGCGAAGATTTAACCCATACCGGCGCGCATAAAATCAATAACACCATTGGTCAGGGGCTGCTGGCTCGCCGCATGGGCAAAAAACACGTCATTGCCGAAACAGGCGCCGGCCAGCATGGTGTTGCCACCGCCACCGTAGCTGCCATGTTCGGCATGAGTTGTGATATTTATATGGGTCGCGAAGATATGGCTCGACAGATGCCGAATGTACTGCGCATGCGCTTGCTCGGTGCCAACGTGATTCCGGTTGATTCGGGTACGGCCACGCTGAAAGATGCGGTGAATGAGGCGCTACGCAACTGGGTAGCCACATGTGAAGACACGTTTTATATTTTCGGTACGGCGGCAGGTCCGCATCCCTATCCATTGCTGGTGCGCCAGTTTCATACGGTGATCGGCCAGGAAGCGCGGGCCCAGATTTTGAAGCAGGCCGGTCGTTTACCTGATGTCGCTGTCGCCTGTGTGGGCGGCGGCTCCAATGCCATGGGACTGCTACACCCGTTCCGCGATGATGCATCGGTAAAACTGGTGGCCGTGGAAGCCGCCGGTTACGGGCTAACTACCGGCAAACATGCCGCCTCGCTGGCCGCCGGCAAAGCGGGTATTCTGCATGGCAACCTCACCTATTTGCTCGAAGATGATGAAGGCCAGGTGCAGGGTACACACAGCATTTCGGCTGGTTTAGATTATCCGGGCATTGGCCCTGAGCTCGCATTTATGCTGGAGCAGGGGCGTTTAACACTCGATGCAGCAACTGATGCAGAAGCTATGACTGCGTTGCAAACACTGACGCGCAGCGAAGGCATTATTCCTGCACTGGAATCCAGCCACGCGCTGGCCGCTGGCGCGCGCATTGCCAAAGCGATGCAGCCCGATCAAATCGTTATCATCAATCTATCCGGTCGTGGCGACAAGGATATGGATTCTGTTTTTAAACATATGGGATGGCTGGAGGATGCATCATGAGCAAGCGTTTAGCTGATGTTTTTGTCCGCTGCAAAGCTGAAAATCGCGCCGCGCTCGTCGGTTATCTGACTGCCGGTGATCCCGATGTAACCAGCAGCCGCGAACTGTTGCTGGCCTTGGCCGATAACTGCGACATTCTGGAAATCGGCATGCCCTTTTCCGACCCCATGGCCGACGGGCCGGTGATTCAGGCCGCCAGCGAACGCGCTCTGGCAGCTGGCGCACATATCGATGATGTGTTTGCACTGACCCGCGCCGTACGTGACGCGCACCCCGAGATCGGCATTGTACTGATGGGCTATGCCAATGTACCTTACGCTATGGGTTTTGAAACCTTTGCCGAAAAAGCCAGTTCCGCTGGCGCCGATGCCGTGCTGATTGTCGATATTCCACCCGAAGAAGGGCATATCTGCGATGCCGCCCTGAAAAAGCACAATCTGGATCGGATACTTTTGCTGTCGCCGACATCTCCCGATGACCGCATCAAGCTGGCCTGCGAAAACGGCAGCGGCTTTATTTATTATGTGTCGCTGACCGGTATTACCGGCGCTGATATGGGCAATATGGAAAGCATTCGCAGCAAGGTTGCACATATTCAGGCGCTCAGCGCTCGCGCCTCCAATCACATGCCGGTATGCGTTGGCTTTGGTGTCAAAACACCCGAACAGGCGACGCAAGTTGCACAATTTGCTGATGGGGTGGTAGTGGGCAGCCATTTTGTCTCGCGTATTGCCGAAAATAGTGATCATGATTCGATGCGCTCAGCCATGCTCACAGCAGCCAACCATATGCGTCAGGCGTTAAATAGTGGCGTCTCAGGAGATAATATATGAGAATCAAGGTGCTGGGTTGTTATGGCGGGCAATTGCTCGGATTCCGGTTGACTTCATTTCTGGTCAACGATTCAATTCTACTTGATGCCGGCTCACCCACCGAAGCCCTGACCCTGGAAGAGCAGCATGGCATTCGCCACATTTGCATCTCTCATACGCACCTCGATCATATCAAGGATATCGCCTTTATAGCCGATAACCGTTCGCTTAAACGTCTCGGTGGAAACCAGAACAACCGTACTGTTACCATTCATAGTCTGCCAGAAAATAACCAAATGATGAAAAAACACTTCCTCAACGGCGACATCTGGCCGGATTTCACGCTGATTCCCAATGAGCAGGATGGCATCCTCAAGCTTCAGGATTTCAAGCCGGAAGTATCTTTTGTACTCGATGGTGTGCGCATTACCCCCATTGAAGTAAACCACCCTGTACCATGCACGGGATTCTTGCTTGATCAGGATGGCAAACAGTTCATTTATACTGCAGATACGGGCAATACCGACCGAATCTGGGAAATCGCCAATGCCCAGCCGAACCTGAAAGGCATTATTCTCGATTGTTCATTTCCCAACGCCTATCAGCACCTGGCTGATATCAGCGGCCATATGACCCCCAACGGCATACGCACGGATCTGCAAAAATTTGAACGTCTTGGTAGTGTTCCGGTTTATCTGTACCATATGAAGCCTGAATCGCTGGATATCATGACTGCTGAAATAGAAGCACTTGATGTGCCGCATTTGCGTATGTTGACCCAGGTTGATGAACTGTTGATTTAACATGAAACAAATCACGCGCCTGCAAGCGGTGCTGCCACGAGAAAAGAGGTCTGTTGATTTATGAGTTGGTTTACACGACTGATTGAAACACCAAAAAATATTCTGAAGTCCAGCGACTCCGGTTCTCCGGAAGGCTTGTGGGTGAAATGCCCCAATTGCTCCGAGGCCTTATACAATAAGGAACTTGAACGCAATGGCATGGTCTGCTCTAAATGCGACCACCATTTACGCATGTCCGCTGGCCAGCGCGCCGAATTACTGTTCGATTCGAACAGCTTCGAGGAAAAAGATACCGAACTGCGCTCGCAAGACCCGTTGGCCTTTAAGGATCAGAAAAAATATAAAGATCGCACCAGAGATGCAGCCAAAAAATCCGGCCCTGAAGATGCAATCCGTAACTATCTTGGTGATGTGGATGGCCGCATGATTTCCGCATCCATCTTTGAATTTGCCTATATGGGCGGCAGCATGGGTTCCGTCGCCGGTGAAAAAATCGTGCGCGGCATGGAGTATGCGCTGGAAAAAGCTTGCCCTTATTTGCTGGTAACGGCATCGGGTGGCGCGCGCATGCAGGAAGGCGTGCTATCTCTCATGCAAATGGCCAAAACATCCGCCACCGTCAACAAGCTCAATGATGCTCGCCTGCCCTTTATTTGCCTGCTGACCGACCCGACCATGGGTGGCGTTTCCGCCTCGGTAGCATGGTTAGGCGACGTCATTATTGCCGAACCGAAAGCGCTGATCGGCTTTGCCGGCCCGCGTGTGATTCAGGAAACTGTCGGTGAAAAACTGCCGGAAGGTTTTCAACGCTCGGAATTCCTGCTCGAACACGGTCTGATAGATGCGGTGGTAGATCGGCGCGAACTGGGCGATTATCTTGCCACCCTGCTGACCCATTTGAACGAACGCCCTTATCGCCAAAAAGTCGGCAGCTAACAGAATAAACTAACCCAGCATAGCCGGAACCAAAAACCTTGAGCCACGAATTACACGAATGAACACGAATTTTATAAGCGAACAGATGCCGACGGGTTTTTCATTCGTGTCAATTCGTGTGTCGTGGCTTATTTTTTGACTTTTAATAAGATGTTCCATGTATCTATTCTACCTGTTCTATCTTTATTCTTCGTACCTTTGTGTCTTCGGGGTAAAATATCTTGTGCAGTTGCATTAGATTTTATTTGTAAGAGACTAAACACTGCATTCTCTGTGTACACCTGTGACTAAAAAACCAGCCAGTATCGAAGCATGGCTGGCAGAACTGGGCAACCCGTCTGCCGACCGCGATTATCAGCCCGGCCATGAGCGCATGCTTGCCTTGCTGGCGGGGTTTGCTTGTCACAAACCTCGATTACGCATTCGCATTGCCGGCACCAATGGCAAAGGCTCCACTGCATTCATGCTGGCTGCTGCGCTACAGTCGGCGGGACTTAAGGTAGGTCTTTATACCTCTCCGCATATTCTCGCATTCAATGAACGCATCCGCATCAACGGGGTGCCAGTGGAAAACACCCGCCTGTTGGCCGGTCTGGAGCGTATCATGCCACTGGCGCATTGCGCAGGCGCATCCTATTTTGAAACCGCGACTGCACTGGCGCTGGATCAATTCAGCAAGGCAGGGGTCGATGTGGAAATCCTCGAAGCTGGTGTCGGCGCGCGCCTCGATGCGACAACCGCCGTACCTGCTGACATGGCCCTGATCACGCCTATTGCGCTGGATCATCAGAACTGGCTGGGCGATTCGATAACTCAGATTGCCGGCGAAAAAGCTTATGTTATGCAAGGCTGCCGCCATTGTTTCAGTGCCCCGCAGCGCCATAATATTGTGACTGTATTGCAATCATTCCATCCGGGGCTGCAAATGTGTGAAACAGATCATGCATGGGGTGATTTGGCGATGCCCGGTCTACACCAGCATATCAATGCATCACTGGCATGGGCAGCGATCCGGCAACTCAAGCATGATTTCCCATGCATCGACCTGCCTGCCGCGCGCCATGCTCTGTGCCAGTGCAAGGCGCCGGGACGCCTGCAATATGAACGTGCCGGTCAGGCGGATGTCTGGCTGGATGCTGCACATAATCGTCATGCCATTGAGTCGCTGTTGCCATCTCTCAAAGCACTGGCTGATCCGTTCGATGCGATTCTCGTATTTACGCGTGAGGATCGCTCCCTTGACGATTCGCTGGAGCTACTGGCTCCATATACTATTCGCTTGGTTACCAGGCATGACGACGCCTCATTAACACCGCTTCGTGCACTGCAGACAGAAATCACCCGGAATCCGAGTGGCAAGTTTCTTGCACTCGGTTCCTTCACAACGGTTGCCGCTATCTTACGCACACTGCGCTCATAGTTTCATCCTGACAGGGATTCGGCGCGCACCGAAAGCACCCTGGAATGGTTTGAAACGCCCCGGGATATGGCATCCGCAAAGGCAGCAATTACCATCATCAGATACGCGATAGTCCAGAATTTCATACCAGTCGCGCACAATCAGGCTTGAGCGACATGCCGGACACAACGTAGTACCACCAGTGGCATCGTGAATATTGCCGGTATAAATATAGTGCAAGCCCGCTTTAATCCCTATATTGCGTGCGCGACCCAATGTTACAGCAGGCGTGGCAGGTATATCGGTCATTTTCCAGTCGGGATGAAAGGCGGTGAAATGCAGCGGTACGTCTGCGCCCAGATGTTCGGCAACCCAGTCGCACATGGCGGTAAGCTCTTCATCGCTGTCATTCTTTCCCGGAATCAGCAGGGTGGTGATTTCAAACCACACATCCGTTTCATGTTTCAGATAGATGAGCGTATCAAGCACCGGCTGCAACTGGCCGGCGCAGAGCTTATGATAAAAATCTTCCGTGAATGCCTTCAAATCCACATTGGCCGCATCCATGTGGGCAAAGAATTCGCGCCGTGCCTCCGCATGCATATAACCGGCGGTCACAGCCACGGTTTTAATATCCAGCGCATGGCAGGCGCGGGCGGTATCCACCGCATATTCCAGAAAGATCACCGGATCGTTATAGGTGAATGATACGCTCATACACCCTTGTTCAGTGCACGCCTGTGCAATTTGATCTGGCTCAGCCTGATCGCATAAACGATCGAACTGACGCGATTTGGAAATATCCCAGTTTTGACAGAACCGACAGGCCAGATTGCAACCGGCGGTGCCAAATGACAGCACGCTGGAACCGGGATAAAAATGATTTAACGGTTTTTTCTCGATCGGATCAATACAGAAGCCTGATGATCGGCCATAGGTTGTGAGCACCATTTGCTCGCCTTCACGTTTACGCACAAAACAAAGGCCGCGCTGCCCGTCATACAGCTTGCAATCGCGCGGACACACATTGCACTGAATACTGCCATCATCAAGCCGATGCCAATAACGGGCGGGAAAATGCGTATCAGGCATGATTAGTTTTGAGCGACAATTAGTGGGCCCCTGTTTCCCTGAATTTATCGACCTGATAGATGTACAGGTGCACATCCGGATGCCAGAAGTCAGCACTTAAACCCGCCTTCTGCTTCAAATGCGCCATGAATTGCACCGGCTCCGGCAACTGAACCCACACCTGCGGCAGGAATGTCGCCTGATGCGTGCCATATTTGAATACAACGCCATCGACACCGCGGCTGATGTTCGACAGGGCAATATCCTCATCGGGCGCATGAACCGGTTGCAGCGCCGACAACACCGAGACTTCGATCCTCACATCGTCGAATTCATCCCGGCTCAGCGGCGAAAAGCGAGGATCGTGGAAAGCCGCCGCCACTGCATTGGCCTGTACATCGTCAACAAGCGGACGGCAAGCCTCAAGCGAACCGATACAGCCGCGCAGGCTGCCATGCATGGT
>CAJXNE010000003.1 GCA_913056285.1 uncultured Zetaproteobacteria bacterium
GATGAGTTTGAAAGCTCATCGCTCTCTATTTTTCTCTACTACTTTAGTCAAAGCAAAGTCTGGGAAGAGTATCTTCAGGTGCGTCAGGAGGTGAATCTACAGATCATGGATGCGTTGGCTGATCTTGGCCTGGCGTTCGCCTTCCCGAGTTTGACCCTCTATCCGGCGCCTGAACAGATCAGCCCTGAGACGTCGTGAGCAGCGCCGATCCCGGCAGTTTTCAGCGTTATGCGCTGCATGGCCGAACGTTTTATGTGAAGCGCGATGATCTGCTCGATCCGTTGTTAAGTGGTAATAAATATTGGAAGCTTTATACACTTTTGCATACGCCATCTGAAAGCTATCAGCGCATCGTCTCGTATGGTGGAAGTCAATCGAATGCGATGCTCGCGATTGCAGCACTCTGTGCAAAAAAAGGTTGGCAGTTTCATTACTACTGCAAGCCGTTAGCGGCATATCTGAAAGAAGAACCAAGCGGTAACTTGAAGCTGGCGTTGGCGTTGGATATGCATCTGCATACGTTGGAGCATGCACAGTATGCGACGGGCATTGCGGCGCTTGAGGCCGACAAGGATCAGGGTTGCTTGTTGATTCGGCAGGGGGCAGCAGATCCGTTGGCGGCAGCAGGTATGCAGGCGTTGGCGAAAAACATCAAAGTTTGGCAAGGGCAGCAAAGCATTGAACGTTTACGCGTGGTGACCCCATCGGGTACGGGAACCACCGCCTATTATCTTGCCTGTGCGATGCCAGATGTGCAGGTGGTCACGACAGCAGTGGTGGGTGATGCGCACTACCTGCGTGCGCAGATGCAGCAGTTGGGCGCGCTGCCAGATAATATCACGATGCTTGAAGCGGATAAAAAACGGCACTTTGCCAAACCTTACCGCGAATTATTGACGATGTATCATCAACTTCGAGAAGCGGGCATTGAATTTGATCTGATCTATGGTGCTTCGATGTGGTATACGCTGTTGCAACACTTGAATGTTATGGGTGATGATACGCTGCTTTATCTGCACAGCGGCGGCCTATCGGGGAATCCAACGATGCTTGAGCGCTATCAGCGCAAAGGGTGGTGATGGCTCGGACAGATGAAGGAGACACCGGGGCGCTCCTACATGGCACTATTCCTGCTCTAGTTAGCTGAAGGAGTCGTCATGCCCAATCAGCAAAATGAAGCAACGGATTTGAAACATAAGGCACTGATGCAGCAGTTGGAACAGTGCCCCGGTGGCAGTTTTGCCGCCATGCTTGTCTCTGCATCGGTATTGCGTGATATCGATATCAAAAAAGCCATGCGGGTGCAGCAGAAGCTGGGCGAGTCCAAATTGCTATCTACTATTTTTGTTGAACTGGGGATGCTTACTGAAGATGAGCACCGCCGCCTGATTCGCAAACATGGCCGGAGCTTTCGCATTGGCGAACTGATCTGTGAGCTGGGTTATATTTCACTGCCGCAACTGCAACAAGCCGAGCATGCATTGACTTCATCACCCGGCAAGCGGATGGGCGAAGTGATTCGTGAACTCGGTCTGATCGATGACCGGCAATTGGCACAGGCACTGTCCGAGCAGCTGGATTTGCCGCTGATTCATCTGGATCTGGATACCGCCGATCATGATTTATTGCGCCAGTTTCCAGTAAAATTCATGAAAATGAATCTGACCGTTCCCTATGAGGCTAGCGATAGCAAGGTTTCAGTGGCCACAGCCAATCCCTTGAATAATCCAGCGATTGAGGAAATAGAACGCCAGCTCAGGAAAACTGCGGTCATTGCCATTGCCGCTGAAAGCGCCTTGTTATCCCTGCTTGGAAAACTTGCCACCGCCAGCGGCAAAAGCGGAGACCAACACGATCAGGTCGCTGAGGTGGTCGATAGTATTCTATTAACCGCCATCCGGGATCATGCCAGTGATATTCATATTGAGCCGATGGATAAAGTCACCCGCATTCGCTTGCGGCTGGACGGCGTATTGATTCACAAAATGGATTTACCGCCAGAGCTGGCGCAGCGCGTGATTGCGCGCCTGAAAGTATTGGCTGAAATGGATATTTCCGATACCCGCCGCCATCAGGATGGCCGGTTTACGCGGGAAATCAGCCATGCCCTGGTCGATTTCCGCGTTTCCACCTATGTCACCCTGTTTGGTGAAAACATGGTGATGCGCTTGCTGCAAAGCTCCGGTGGCCTGAAAAATATCGAACAGATCAGTATGAGTCGCGGATTACTGGAGCGTTTTAAACATGAAGCGCTGGATGTACCGACCGGCGTTATTCTGATTACCGGGCCAACCGGTTCGGGTAAAACCACCACCCTGTATGCTGCCATTGACTATCTGAACCGGCCCACCAGCAAAATCATAACGGTGGAGGATCCAGTCGAATATATCGTGCCGGGCATCATCCAGTGTTCGGTGGATAATATCGCCGGACGCACCTTTGATGAATCCCTGAAAGCCGTACTGCGACAGGATCCGGATATTATCGTCATGGGCGAGGTGCGTGACAGAAAATCCGCTCAGGTAGCGGTGCAAGCGGCCCTGACCGGCCACAAGGTGCTGACAACATTTCATACCGAAGATTCCATTGGCGGCTTGCTACGCCTGATTGATATGGGCATCGAAACATTCCTGATTTCATCGACGGTTGTCAGTATTCTGGCTCAGCGCCTGATTCGCACCATCTGCCCCGACTGCCGGCAGGCTTATATGCCCAATAAGCGCATTGCCAACCTGATCGGCATTGATGATAACACCCTGCGCAACCATACGTTTTATCGCGGCACCGGCTGCGGCACTTGCTATGGCACCGGCTATCATGGCCGCACTGCCTTGCATGAATTACTGGTGCTCAATGAAGATGTCCGCGAAGCGATTCTGGAGCGCAAAACATCACAGGAAGTACGCCAGATCAGTTGTGAAAGTACCGAATTACTATCCCTGATGGAGGATGGTATGTATAAGGTTCTGCAAGGATTTACTACGGTTGAAGAAGTTTATCGTATTGCACCGCGCTCGCCCTCGAACCGAAGTGTGGAAGATATTTTCAAACTGATGGGGGACGAAATATGAACAACGATGCACATGCTATTGCTGAGGAAATCCGTTGCCGTTTCCGCGATGGCGATGCGCGCCTGCCTGTTTTACCCGAGGCTGTGATTGAAGTGCGCAAAATCGTCCGGGATGAGCAGAAAGGCGCTGCAGATATTGCCCGCGTGATTGCCAAAGATACGACGTTTTCCACCACGGTATTGCGCATTGCCAATAGTGCCCGCTTTAAAAGTGGTAGCCATGAGATCCGCAACCTGCCCATGGCGATTCAGCGTCTTGGCGGGCGCAGAACGCTGCAGTTAATGACAGCTATTTCTTCGCAATTGCATCTGGCTGTCAAAGACAAGGCATTGCAAACACTGCTGCGTGAAAGTGCGCAATACTCCCTGCTGGTGTCAGTGGCAGCTCAGCATCTGGCCAAGCTGATCGGCGGTGTTGATCCGGAAGAGGCGTTTATGGGTGGTATGCTGTTTGATGTCGGCGTGGCTGCCATTATTTGCGCCGTGCCTGATGAAATCGCCGCGTGTGGAAGTCAGCAAAGTCACAAGATTTTACGCCAGTTACACCGTGAAATGGGCGGTAGGCTGCTCACCTATTGGGAAATGCCGGATCCGTTTATTGCTCTGGCTTCGCATCATGGCGTTGAAGCGGATGATCGACCGCGCGAAAACCTGATTGATGTGATTGATTCAGTGCAGTTTCTGCTTGCCGGTAACAATCATATGCCACCCTTTGATGATATACCCGAAGGCGTCGATGCATGGCACTATCCACCGATGCAACGCCTCGGTCTGAATGAAACACATTTGGCTGCAGTCGAAGTGGAACTGGAAGACGGTTTTGAAGAAATGCAGGGAATTTTCAAATACTGAATGCCCCTGTTCCGGAACATTACCCAATAGATTGTTTAATACGCCCTTGCGTGTTTGATTTGGCAGCCAGTCCATGGGCTGCACGGAAGTACTGATTTAATTACCACTTCCTAACCCAGCATAGCCGGAACCAAAAACCTTTAGCCACGAATGAGCACGAATTTTAGAAACGGACAGATGCAGACGGGTTTTTCATTCGTGTCAATTCGTGTAATTCGTGGCTTTTTTTGACTTTTAAAAATATTCCATGAATCTATTCTTCCTGTTTTATCTTTATTATTCGTACCTTTGTGTCTTCGTGGTAAAGTATCTTTTGCTGTTGCATTAGATTTTATTGGTAAGGGACTATGGTAATCGCGGTGTTTGATATGCCTGTAAACGGTGCGCAAGATCAAGTGGTTTTTCTGTTAAAATGCCGGCGCGCCTATGCATATCCACCACCAGACTGGTCAGCGTAAAGTCGGCTTTCTTTTGCCTGAGCTGCAACAAGTTCTGTTCAGCTATGCCAAGTCCCTGATTGATTGCTTTTTGTAACCAAAGCAGAGCCTGATCCCTGTCAGCTGGCACGCCACGTCCCTGCGCAAGCATATAGGCCAATGTATTTTGAGCCGGGGCAAATCCCTGACTGGCTGCCTGGCGATACCAGTGCACGGCTTGTCCATCTTGTTGCGCCATGCCTTCACCTTTACGGTACAGGTTGGCAAGATTGAATTGGGCCGGAGCATAGCCGTTGCCAGCGGCTTTTTTGTACCATTGCACAGCTTGCTGCATATTGACGTCAGCGCCCTGTCCCTGTTGATACATCGAGGCAATATTATTTTGCGCCTCCACATTACCGTTGTTAGCGGTGCGTTTGAACAATGCAAAAGCCTTGCTGAAATCACCCTTGCGGTAATAGAGCACTGCAAGATTATATATTGCATCTGCGTTACCCGCATCGGCTGCCAGCGCATACCAGCGCATGGCTGCATCCGGGTTGGAGATGACACCGCGTCCAATATCATTCAACAAGCCCAGTAATAACGTGGCATGCACATTGCCACTGGCCTGAGCTTTTTCCAGCCAGGCTGCACCGCTTTCTTCATTCTGCATGATGCCAATGCCGCGCACATACATCAGTCCCAGATTATATTGGGCCAGCGCATCATCTTCAGCGGCCTGCTTGAACCATTTCCGGGCGGCGCGTAAATCCTTCTGAACACCCCGGCCAAGCGCCAACATCACAGCCAGATTATTCTGTGCATCGGCCTCTCCACTTTGAGCGGCCTTATCCAGCCATACGACAGCCAGTTTGTCCTGTTGTTTTGAGGCCAATAAAATCCCCAGATTGGCTTGCGCCCCGCTCTCACCGCTTTCCGCAGCTTTTTTCAACCAATGGCTGGCTTCATTGAGATTACGCTTTACACCTTGTCCGATCGCATAAAGCGCCCCTATTTTAGCAGCGGCCTGCATCTGGCCCTGCCCGGCGGCTTTAAGGTATAAACCCGCAGCTTCTTTTAATGTCGCCGGAGAGTGCCGGTGCAACAGCAGTTCGGCCAAATGGAATTGTGCACCGGCATTGCCACTAGCCGCACTTTGCCGCAGCCATTGCTCGGCTTTATTCGTGTCAGTTTGTAACCCCTGGCCTTGTTCATACAAGCGCGCCAACAGAAACTGGGCTGCCGGGTCGCCGGATTTAGCTTTGGCATTGATATGGTTCAGCAATTGCTGCAAATACGATTTAGCTTCCGTGTTTCCAGATTGCGATGCTTTGACCGCCCAGTCCAGTGCATCGGCAGGACTCTTCTTAATACCCCGGCCTTCTGCATACATCATGGACAGGTGTAATTGCGCCCCGGCATGATCAGCCTGCGCAGCCTGACGATACAATTTAAATGCAGTTGCGGGGTCTGCGGCATCTACGCCCCGGCCATGTTCCAGCATGCCAGCCAGTTGATATTGCGCTTCGTGATGATGTTGCGCCGCCGCCAGCTTGAGCCAGCGCACCGCCTGAATGTCATCGCGCTTCACGCCCTTGCCGTCGCGATAGAGCATGGCAAACAGGTATTGCGCCTGTTTGTCACCTTTTTTAGCGGCCAGGTGAAACCATTTGGCTGCGGCATCAAAATCACCCTGTTGTGATGCTGTTTTGCCAAGCGCCAGTCCATCGGCGTTGATATCACCGTAATCCGGCGTCGAAATCAGCATATACAGGGCGCCGCCTACGGCCAGAATGACCAATAGTAGTGCAGTGCGTAGATGTTTAGACATGGCCTGTTCGGGGTGCTGCCGGGAGGCTCACAGTTCGAGTTCCTGCCAGATCGCGTCAATGCGCGTTTTCACCTCGGTATCCATTGTAATCGGACGGCCCCATTCGCGCGTGGTTTCTGCCTCCCATTTGTTGGTGGCATCAATGCCGACTTTCGATCCGAGTCCGGCGACAGGCGATGCGAAATCCAGATAATCAATGGGCGTACTTTCCGCCATGGTGAAATCGCGAGCCGGATCGCAACGTGTGGATATGGCCCAGATGACCTCTTTCCAGTCACGGCAATCAATATCCTCATCTACCACGATAATATATTTGGTATACATAAACTGCCGTAAATACGACCAGATACCGAACATCACGCGTTTGGCATGGCCGGCATAGCCCTTGCGGATCGAGACCACGGCAACGCGATACGAGCAGCCTTCCATTGGCAAATAGAAATCGACAATCTCGGGGAATTGTTTTTGCAGAATCGGCACGAATACTTCATTAAATGCCAGCCCCAGCACGGCGGGCTCATCCGGCGGCTTCCCCGTATGGGTAGAATGATATATCGCGTCCATGCGCATACTCATCGTTTCGACTGTAAAGACGGGAAACATTTCAGTTTCATTGTAATAACCGGTGTGGTCACCGAACGGGCCTTCTTCGGCATATTCATTCAGCGATACATGCCCTTCGAGCACGATTTCAGCCGAAGCCGGCACTTGAAGCGGCACCGACAAGCAATCGCACAGGACAGTCTTTTTGCCGCGCAGCAGGCCGGCAAACTGATATTCTGACAAGGTATCGGGAATCGGCGTGACAGCGGCCAGTATGGTGGCCGGATCAGCCCCGATCACCACTGCGCACGGGAATGATTGGGCTCCGGCTTTCTTTGCTTCCAGATGATCCTGCGCGCCACCGCGATGCTTAAGCCAGCGCATGATGAGCTTGTTTTTGCCAATTTTCTGTTGCCGGTAAATGCCGATATTCTGGCGATCTTTGTTGGGCCCGCGCGTGACCACCAACCCCCAGGTCAGCAGTGGTGCGGCATCATCCGGCCAGCAGGTTTGAATGGGGAGTCGATCCAGATCGATTTCTTCGCCTTGAAGAACCACTTGTTGCCAGTCCGCTTTTTTGACCCGTTTGGGCTGCATATGCATGACTTTTTTTAATACCGGGAATTTATCCCATGCATCTTTGATGCCTTTGGGCGGTTCGGGCTCTTTCAGATAAGCCAGCAATTCACCGATAGCGCGCAGTTCGGATGCGGATTCTCTACCCATGCCCAGCGCAATACGTTCGGCTGTGCCAAACAGGTTGGTCAGCACCGGCATGTCGGAGTCTTTCACATTCTCAAACAGCAGGGCAGGGCCGCCAGCACGCAGTACGCGATCAGAAACTTCGGTGATTTCCAGCTCGCTGCTGATTTCGGTTTTGATACGTTTTAATAATCCCCTGTGTTCCAGATCAGCGACAAAGGCGCGCAGATCAGCGTAACTCATGCGGAGTCAGTCGCTATTTCAAAAACGGTATCCAGTTTGGCCAGTTCAAACACATCGCGCACATTTTCACTCAGGCCTGAAAGAATAAAATGGCCGCCAGTCAGGCGTGCCCACTGCAAGCCTTCCACCAGTGTGGCGATGCCGGATGAATCCATGAAATCGACATGCTCCAGCGCCACGCGGATTTCTTTGGTGCTGGCGCTTAGCAGCGGTTTTAACTGTTCACGCAGTTGCGGCGATGTCTGAATGGTCACATCGCCATGCACCCGAAGCAGGATATGGCTGGCATCGTTATCTTTTCGCTCGAATTTAAGCATGTCATTCATTTTTTTTGCCACCTTTCAGTCGATCTGCATCACTAACAGTAAATATCAAACGCCACTGGTTGCCATCGTCGAGAACCTCATGCTCACATCTGTCTGATACCGAGCAAATCAGCCGCAGCCCCAAACCGCCAGGGCACAGATGTTTGGTATCCAGTGCATGGCTGACAATTTCAGCAATATCGCCGCTCCAGCCTACGGCGGCGTAATCTCTGAAGTCGAACACAAGTTCCTGTTTCCCATGTTCGCGAGTTTTAATGCTGGTGACAAACTCCACCCGGCCCGGTTTTCCGTGATAGGCATGGGCGGCAATATTGGCGAACAACTCGTCCACCGCAATGGCTACGCGATTGCTTTGCAATTCATCCATACCGGCGCGAGCAGTCATCACAGCCACCATAGAGCGCAACACATGGATACAATCGCTCTTGCAGTTTAGCTGCAAGCATAACTTACCGACATGGCTGCTTTCGCAGTCGGTAAAGGAAACATCCTGTATGCATTCACTGGTACCCATATCACCTCAACATGGAAAACTGTTTGTGCGCTATGCCCAAGTTTGGCGTCGAGCGAATACAAACGCAACTGATAGCACTAACAGAGCAGCTTGTTTGAAGAATATTTATCCGCGATTGTCTATACTCTGAACCAAGGGCAATGTAGAATGGAAACAGAAATTTTAATCATGCTTTTGCCGCCGTTCCAGATTCGCAATTCTATATTGCAATCGGGGGTGATGCGTCAGGCGGTCATGATAAGCTAACGGTGAGTGGGCAAAAATAGCACCGGTGCTTTTGGCTCAGTTTTTGGGCTGAAACAGATCGGGAAAAGATAATTTCAACCGCTCGATTTCAGCCTGTAACTGTGCGAACAGCCCGGTACTGTCCAGAGGAATATGTAACACATCCTGAACAAACGCCATCATATCGTCGCCGCATGAGCGCCGGTGGTTGTGCCAGACAGATAACTGATCCCGGGAATCTTCCATGCTATGTTGCAAGATCAAGTGTGCTGCCTGCAAGGCCGCCATCAGAGCTTGTATATTCGCTGGCAACTTATCAATACTTGCTGCATCAGGGCGGTGGTGTAGCGAAATCATCTGTTGCACGGATTTGGGCAAACGCCAGTGCAATGCCAGCATCATGCCGGCATCAATATGCGTGTAGCCAAACGCTTCATACTCAGCAGTCAGGGCTCCGCTTCCCTGATCAATTCGGTTCATGAGCCGGCTTAATTCAGGCTTGGATTCAACATGCAGCATCACCAACTTGCCAATATCGTGCAGCATGCCGGCCAGCGAGGCTGTATGTTGATCCAGCTGGCTGGAAGGCTCAGACAGGAGCCTTGCCAGTTTGGCAATCGCCTGGCTGTGGAACCATATATGACGAATTTCTGACTTTTTATAATTGCTGCCGCCCAGTTCAGGCGCCAGTGAATGAAAAATAATATTGCAGGATTCATTGAGTCCGAGCCGGGCAATGGCCAATCGAATATTGGATATTTCTGCGCTATTGTGCATGCCATACAGGGGAGAATTGCAAACCGTCAGAATACGGGCAGTCAACACAGGGTCCTGCGCGACACATTGACCCAATTCTCCGGCTGAAGCATCCGCTCGTTGCATAATTTCCTGCACTTGATGCCAGATTTCCGGCATGGGCGGGATACGACTGATATGCGCACGTAATCTGTTCAGCACATCGGGATCAATACTCGGCGGATGCTCAATGTCGTATGTGTCCGTAACGATCATGCTGGTCTGACCGTGTTGAAACAGCCACCCCAATGTATGTTCAGCATAAGTAAGCATGGAAGGCGCAACATGAGCAGCTGGCGCCTTGCGCTGACTGTCTGACGATACAGGCGCAGGCTGCCCCTTTTTGCCGCCAAATAATGTTACAAAAAAGTTTCTGAACCAGGACACGGCACCCTCCAGAGGAAGTTGAGATACGCCTGCCAATGATGTGGACATGGCAGTAAATACTCTTCCTGATATGAGCAAGATTGCGGCCATGATTGCCGTTGAGCTCGTCAGCTTCTAGCCTTTGGCATTCCATGAAAACGACAGAAACGACTTCCGGAAACATCGATACCCTGTTTATCAAGACCTATGGCTGCCAGATGAATGAATATGATTCATCGCGCATGGCCGATATGATGAAAGAAGCTTATGGCCTAAAACTGGTTGCTTCGCCTGCTGATGCCGATGTTATTCTGATGAATACATGCTCGGTGCGTGAAAAAGCCGAGGAAAAAGTCTATTCCGAACTGGGGCGCTATAAGAAACTGAAAGACAAGCGACCGGATATGATTATCGGTGTTGGCGGTTGCGTCGGCCAGCAGGAAGGCGAACGTATTCAGAAGCGCGCGCCCTATGTCGATATCGTATTCGGGCCGCAGACTTATCACCGCCTGCCCGACATGGTCAAACAAATTCGCCGTCAGCGCGTCAAACTAACCGAAATCGATATGCCGGAAATCGAGAAGTTCGATCATCTGCCCAAAGCAGAAAGCCATGGTATATCCGGTTTTGTCACCATTATGGAGGGCTGTGACAAGTTCTGCACATTCTGCGTGGTGCCTTATACGCGCGGCCCCGAGTTATCCCGTCCGGTGGATGATATTCTGGCCGAGTGCCAACAACTGCTGGCCGGCGGCGCGGTGGAACTTTCCCTGCTCGGGCAGAATGTGAACGGGTATCGGGGGACAGGTCTGGATGGCGAAGAGTGGGATTTCACCATGTTATTGTATGCGGTGGCCGAGCTCGAAGGGCTCAAACGCTTGCGTTTCACTACCAGCCACCCGATGGAAATGACCGATGAATTATGCATTGCCTTTGGCGAAATCCCGCAACTGATGCCGTATTTACACCTGCCGGTGCAAAGCGGTTCCGATGCGTTGCTGAAAGCCATGCATCGCGGCCATGACGGCGATTCCTATTACCGCCGCATTGATTTGCTGCGTCAGCACTGCCCGGATATTGCCCTGTCGTCCGATTTTATCGTCGGATATCCGGGTGAAAGTGATATGGATTTTGAAGCCACCATGGAGCTGGTGCGCCGGGTGGATTATGACTCGGCCTATTGTTTCAAATACAGCCCCCGCCCCGGCACCCCGGCGGCCAAGGCCGAGGACAATGTGCCTGAAGCGGTCAAGGATGAGCGTTTGCAACGGTTATTGTCGTTGACGCGAGAGCAAACCGGCGATGCCATGCAGCGCCAGATTGGTCGCAGGCTGGATGTGCTGGTGGAAAAAGAAAGCCGGACTGAAGGCGATATGCAGGGCCGTACACCCGACTTCAAAATCGTGCATTTCAGAGGCAACCCACGCCAGATCGGGCAGGTGATGCCGGTTCACATCACCGAGGCCTATGGCCAATCGCTGCGCGGCGAGTTGATTCTTGCCGGTGAATAGAGGCATGATACCACCCTTATGAGTATTTCATTGCGCCTGGAGGCGCTGGAACCATCCGCGTTGCAAAAGCTGTGCGGGGCGGGCAACTGGATATTAAAACGTATCGAGGCCTTTTATCAGGTGCGTTTTCTGGGGAAGCCGGGGCACTGGAATATTGAGGGCGAACATGCCGATGCGGCCGGGCAGGCAGTGCAACGGTTATTACAAAAATCCACGACTCAGGCGGCAGCATTGACCGATATAGATGTAGAAGGCGTATTACGCGATGCCGATTCGAACGCAGCGGCGGTAGAATCCGGTAGCGGCATCATTATTGCCGGGCGTCGCCATATCAGCGGCAAAACCGCCAACCAGCGCGCCTATCTTAAAACCATTGACCGCAATACCTTAACACTGGCAGTCGGCCCTGCCGGTTCCGGTAAAACCTATCTGGCCGTGGCTATGGCGGTCGCCGCGATGAACAGCAATCGGGTGGAACGGATTATTCTGACCCGGCCAGCGGTGGAAGCCGGCGAGCGGCTGGGCTTTTTGCCCGGCGATTTACAGCAGAAAGTCGATCCTTATCTGCGCCCATTATATGATGCCATGGCCGATATGCTCGGGGTGGAAAAAATGAATGCGCTGATGGAGCAGAGCCGCATTGAAGTCGCACCGCTGGCCTATATGCGCGGGCGCACGCTCAATGACGCCTTTATCATCCTCGATGAGGCGCAGAATACGACCCGCGAGCAAATGAAAATGTTTCTTACCCGGCTCGGTTTCGGCTCCAAAATGGTTGTTACCGGCGATGTCACACAGGTCGATCTGCCGCGTCATCAAAAGAGTGGATTATTGCATGCGCTGCGGGTGCTGGAGCATGTCAAAGACATCGGCTTGTGTCGCTTAAGCAGTAAAGACGTGGTGCGCCACCAACTGGTCGAGAAAATCGTCGACGCCTATGAAGATAGCGAAGAAGGATCGCCGCATGATTGATATCGTCGTCGATGCGGATGCCGGTAGCGGTATGGTGTTCGAGCCGCCTGAAGGTATTGATGCGGCGGTAAAAAACGCTTGCGCCATCGCAGGCTACGAAGCACCGGAACCGACGCTGTGTATTCGTTTCACTGCAAATGCCGAGATTCGGGCTCTGAACCATCAATGGCGCAACAAGGATGCCGTGACCGACGTGCTGTCTTTTCCCATGCAGGAAGCGCCTTTCAATCTGGATGAATCGCTGGGCGATATTGCGCTGGCCGTACCCTTTGCCCGACAGGAAGCTGATCGCCTGCATGTAGCTGTGGACGCACACATTCTGCATCTGATTATCCACGCCAGCCTGCACTTGCTCGGCTTCGATCATATCAACGATGATGAGGCTGACCGTATGCAGGGGCTGGAGTCTGAAACCATGCAGCGCATGGGCTTGCATAACCCCTATTCGTTTGAAGCCAGGGTGCAATCGTGAGCCTCGTTCAACACTGGATGGGCCGTTGCCGCAAGTTGTTGATCGAATATCTGCGGCCCGGCCGGGATGAGCAGGAGTTATTGTCGGTCATTGGCCGCGCCGAAGCGGTCTTGTCGGACGATCAACGCAGCATGCTGGAGCAACTGATCGAAATGCATGATATGCGGGTACGTGAGTTGATGGTTCCCCGCTCTGAAATTCATGCGGTATCGGCGGATGCCTCACTGGCTGAAATTGAACAAGCCATGATCGAAAAGGGCGTCAGCCGCATGCCGGTCATCGATGCCGATATCGATCATGTGCTGGGTATTGTGCATGTCCGCGATATTGTACTGGCGCGCCTCAAAGGTGAAGCGCCTGCCCTGACCGCATTGCTGCGCCCTTGCTTGCGTGTGCTGGAACTGGAGCAGGTATCCGGCCTGTTATCCGAAATGCGTGAGCATTCCTGCCGGATTGCCATTGTGCTGGATGAATATGGCGGTACGGCAGGCCTGATTACGTTGCCTGATCTGGTACGCGAAATTACCGGCGAAATCGGCGAAGATGGCAAAGAGGAAGAAAGCGAACTGCATCCCTTGGGCGATGGCGGCTATATGGTGCAGGCGCGCATGCATATCGAAGAACTTGCCGAAGCGTTGGAAATTAAGTTACCGGAAGGCGATTACGATACGGTCGGTGGCTGGTTGACGGCGCATCTGGGTCGTATTCCGCACAACGGTGAGCAAATCAGTCTGGAAGGTTTGCATATCCAGGTGGTGGATGCCGACCCGCGCCGCATCAACCGCGTACGCATTCAGCGCCAGTCCGATAAAAAAACATAACCAGCCAGTGAATGGGACGCGTAAACGACATGCCCTGTTGGCCTTGCTATGCGGGGCAGCAATGCCCTTCGCCTTTTCCCCGTTCGATCAGGCCTGGCTGGTGATCCCGGCCCTGACAGGCTGGCTGTGGCTGATTCGACAAGGCAGGCCACTACAAACCGGTTTCGCATTCGGCCTGGGCTGGTTCGGCTTCGGCGCATGGTGGCTGGCACCCACCCTGCACACATTTGGACATTTGCCGTGGATTGCAGCGGGCTTCTGCGTATTGCTGGTCGGCGCTGTGATGGCCTTGTTACCCGCCCTGTGGGCATGGCTGACATGGAAACTGGCCGGAAAAACAGCATTGGTGTTGCTGGTCTTTCCTGCCGCAGCTATCGCTGAAGAATGGCTTAGAGGCCATATTTTCACAGGCCTGCCCTGGACAGCACTGGGTAATGTGTTGCTTGATACGCCGGCCATTGGCTGGGCATCATGGTTTGGTGTGTATGGCATTGCACTGTTGCCAGCACTGACGGCTGCGGCGCTGTTGCTGTTGCTGTCATCGGCGCACCAACGCATAGGCCTTGCCGGTATCGTGATGGCTGGATTGCTTGTGCTGCTGGCGCCGGCAGCCGAGACGGGACAGGGGGCCGTGCATACGGCAGCGCTGGTACAGGCGAATATTCCGCAGGATAAAAAGTGGGATGCGGATTTTCTCAATACCACCATGCAGCGTTACGCCTCGTTATCCACCGGCGTGGCGGCGCGTGCGGATATCATCATTTGGCCGGAAGCAGCCATTCCTTTTTTTCTACAACGCGCTCCCGGCTGGAGTCAGTGGCTCAACAAGCGGGTGGAGCACTGGCGAACGCCGTTGTTATATGGCGGCCTGCAATTAACCGGCCAGGGTACGGCGCAAAACGGCCTGTTCGCTCTCGATCCGCTAGCTGAAACCAGCTTGTCCGAACGCGCATTCGCCGGTAAACATCATCTGGTGCCATTTGGCGAATATGTACCATCATGGATTCCATTCCTGCATACGCTGGTGCCGGAAATTGCCAATTTCAAACCGGCTGACGATGGCGGCGTGGTGCAGCTGCGAGGGATTGCTTATGGCGCATTGATTTGCTACGAATCGCTGTTTCCGGAAGAGGCCAGAAACCGGGTGCTCAATGGCGCACAGGTGCTGGTCAATATCACCAATGATGCATGGTACGGTACGACACCGGCTGCATGGCAGCATTTTCAGGCGGCTCGCATGCGGGCGGTGGAAACCGGGCGTTATGTGCTGCGTGCGGCCAATACGGGCATTACCGCAATGATTCAGCCCGATGGCGAGGTGGCTGCGATAAAGCCCTGGTGGGTGCAAACCGCACTGCTCGGCCATTATCAGCTTTCGAATCGACACACCCCTTATGTGCGCTGGGGCGACTGGCCATTGCTGATCTGCCTGATGATGCTCATTATTCCTTTGTTCAGGGGCAGGAGGTCATCATATGAATGAGCAGCATGTATGTGTTCTGGGCGCAGGTTCCTGGGGCACGGCGCTGGCAATGGTTCTTGCACGTTCCGGCAAGCGTGATGTGCGTCTGTATACCCGGGATGCCGATCATGCAGTCGCCATCAACCAGACCCGGGAAAATAAACGCTATCTGCCCGGCATTGCACTGCCGGATAATATCCATGTTACCTGCCGAACTGACGAGGCTATTCACAAAATAGATGCCTGCGTGTATGCGCTGCCGTGCGTGGCTGTGGATGATTATCTGCCGCTGCTGGCCGGCACCGATTATCCTGTGATTGCCGCCTGCAAGGGCTTGCATCCAGAGACGCTGAAACGTAGCGATGAAATGCTGGCGCAATATATCAATCGTTCCCGTATTGCCATTCTTTCCGGCCCCTCTTTTGCGCATGAAGTGGCGATGAATCAACCCACCGCTATTACCATGGCGGCAGAAAATATTGCACTGGCGGAAACGGTGGCTGCATTTTTCGATGACACCAATTTTCGTATTTATCTGAGCGACGATGTGGTTGGCGTGGCCATGGGCGGGGCGCTCAAAAATGTAATTGCCATTGCCGCAGGCATGGCTGACGGGCTGGGTCTCGGACATAACTCTGTGGCTGCAGCTGTCACCCGCGGCCTGTCTGAAATGGGGCGATTGACCGTAGCCTGTGGCGGACGTCAGGAAACCATGATGGGGCTCTCCGGCCTGGGTGATCTGGTACTGACCTGTACCGGTTCATTATCACGCAATCGCAGCTTCGGTATGGCCATCGCAGCAGGCAAAGGCATTGAACAGGCCAAAGCCGAAATCGGGCAGGTTGTTGAAGGCGTACGAACGGCGCAGGCGGTTAATCTGCTGGCCGAAAAACTGGCAATTGAACTGCCACTAATGCAGTGCGTACATCGAGTATTGACGGGTGAATTAATCCTTCAGGATGCTTTGGTACGATTAATGTCGCGGCCTGAACGACCGGAATAATGGCCGAGGATGATGAGCGGAATCTGTTCGCCGAGGCGATGGGCAAGGTGCAGCCGCTGACGCCGGGGGACAAAGTGGTGTCCGGCAAAGCGAAACCGCTCAAACTTGCGCAAAAGGCTACCGTCATACGTTCACGTGCAAATACCATGGCGCAACCTTCCGCAGCATTATCCGTCCAGCCCACGCAAGACCCGTGGGTGTTCGTTTCGGATGGTATTTCACGCGAACGGCTCAAACGGCTGGGCGCCGGACGGCCTCCGATTGAGCGCACATTTGATTTGCATGGCATGACGCGCGATGAAGCGCTTGCGATGCTGGAACAGGGTTTCGATCAGGCTATCAGTGCGGGCGTGCGGGTGATTTGCATTATCCACGGTCGCGGTCTGCACTCACAGGGCCGGGCGGTATTAAAAGAGGCCGTGTATCACTGGCTCAGACAGGGTTCGCTGGCGCACCGCGTGCTCGCCGTTATCCCTCAGCCCGGCAGCGGCGGCGGTGCCTGCCTACTACTGTTACGACGCAAATAGTCGGGGTTAGCGCCATCCGGGCATATCGCGTTATTTATTGATTTTGGTGATTTTTGAGCCTTCAAACGTCAAGTTGTACATCAGCCCTTTATTGGAAAAGATGAAACCGATGATCGGGTCTTTCACTGTGTTGCTGTCAATGTCGCCGCCCACGCCTACCGTAATCAGCGCCACGCTGCCATCCACGCCGGCCTTCCAGCCATCACTGGATTTGAAACCCCGGAGCGCATCGCGGGTCATAAACATGATAATCTGCGATTTCATCTGGGCGCCAAGCTGGAAACCGATGGAGGCTGCCGCCGTATTGTAATAGCCGGTTGTTTTGCCATGCTCCAGCATAGCCCCTTCGCCATATTCTCCGCCTACGCCGAAGCCGGCCTTGAATACTTCCGGAAACACCAGCACGGCAGACGCCTTATTGGCCAGTTCCCGCCCGGATTTCACCTGAGCATAAAATGTGGTCAGCGTGGCTTTCACCTTGGCATCAAGTTCAGCCTTGCCGGCCGCCTCGGCTGGCGGAATAGAAAGCAGACTAACGGTGAAGGTCAGTAAAAACAGTATGGTTTGGCGGGTCATGGATAACATGGAATCTCCTCGTGATTAGATTTTCGAACGCTGCACACTAACGCCATCAAAAGGCATGATGCACATCACACATCTGAGGAGCACGATATTACCGGTGCTGAAAACCTTTGAGCATGGCTCTAACATCATCTGTGGCTTGCTGCAGGGCTTCCGGATTTTGGCTGGATAAACATATTTTTCCGCACGGATCAGGGCCACAGCGACCCGGATAGGAACCGATTTCGACATCGGTATATTGTTGCTGAATTTCAGTCAGTCCGGCAGCAAACAGACTTTCCGGCAACGCCACTTCAATTTCGCGGCGCTGATATGGAACGGTGCCGAAATCATCCAGAATGGAGTCCAGTTGCGAGGCGAATATATCCGGCACGCCAGCCAATACATATACATTCCCAATGCGTACGCCCGGTGCAATGGTTTTTTCGCAGCGAATCAGTGAGGCGGTGGCCGGAACACGGGTCATGCGCCTGCGGCCATCATTTAGTCCTTCATTGCCGAAATATTCGGTCATGGCCTGGACAATAAATTTATGCTCAATCAGGTCGACGCCGAAGGCTCTGGCAATCGACTCCATGGTGATATCATCGTGGGTGGGGCCGATGCCGCCGGAAGTGATGACGGCGTCAAACTGCTCTCTCAAACGATTCAGTGTGGCGACAATGGCAGAGTCCACATCGGGGACGATGGCAATTTCGGCAAGTTTGCAACCACGTTCAAACAGTTTTTGAGCCGCCAGCCATGCATTGGCTTCGCGGGTGCGTCCTGAAAGCACTTCATTGCCGATTACCAGCATGGCTGCGGTCTGGTGTTTCATGCTGACAATGTCAGGTGTGAGGCGTCAGGAGTCAAGGGTTTCAATGCGTGTGTAACACATCAAACGTGAGGGGCGCTTCCCGATAGCTGACGCCAAACTCCGCATAGCCGGAACGGATAAGGGACGAATGCCTTACTGCCTGGGCAACGCCCTGAGTGCCGCAATGCGCGCTTCGGTGGACGGGTGAGAGGCGAACAGATGCATCAGGCCGCTGGATTTGCCATGTATTTTCATGGTCGCCAGCGCATCTTTCGGCGCCAATACGGATTGCTCTTCTTCGTCAAGCGGCGCGGACTGATGCGCCAGATACTCGATTTTCTGCAAGGCCCGGATCATGTTTTCAGCGCCGTAGGCATTGGCGGCGTATGCGTCAGCCTTGAATTCGCGACGCCGTGAGTGCCACATCACCACAATCATGGCCAGAACCGAGAACAGGATTTGTAGCACCATGTCCACGACAAAATACAACATGTAATTCATTTCACCGTCACGCGAACCGGCGCTGGCCACCAGCCGGGCAATCATGCTGGCCAGAAAATAGACAAAGGTATTCATCAGGCCCTGCAACAGCGTCGTGGCAACCATATCGCCATTGGATACATGACCCATTTCATGCGCCAGCACCGATTTCAGCTCGCTATCGGACAGAGCCATGGCCAGCCCGGAAGATACGGCGACCATGGATTTATTGCGGGTCGGCCCGGTGGCAAAGGCGTTGGGCGCATCATCCCAGTACACCCACACTTCCGGCATCTTGATGCCGGCGCGCTGTGACAATTCCCGCACCGCGTTGTAAACCAGTTTTTCTTTGGCTGTTGTCGGATTGATGACCTGTTGCATTTTATACATCCGCTTGGCCATCGGCTTGGACATCCATAATGAAATGAAGGCGCCGCCGAAGCCGAACACCATGGCCCAGGCGAACTGGGCGGTGGCGAACGAGCCGCGCACATCGATGCCGAATGCAGGCAGAATAAAGTTGATGATGATATTGCCGGAAATCGCCAGCGTCAGAAACACCAGCAGATTGGTGACAATTAGCATGAAGATGCCCTTGAAACTGCGCATGAAAAACTCCTGTGACTGTAGTGAAGCAAATATGGGGAGGCGAGTATGCAAATTCAAGCCTTGAATTCGCATGAAGAATGCCTTAAAAAGAGCTAATGAGTTCAGATACGATCCACGACCCCGAAATCCTCGATGAAAATAGCGCTGCAGATGCCAGCAAAGAAGCGCAACTGGTACGTGCGGAGGAAGTGCTACCGGAGCAGTTGACGCTGCTTCCCCTGTCCAACCGGCCATTGTTTCCTGGCCTGGTCGTGCCGTTGGTGTATGAAGGCGACGAGATGGGCGAAATTGTCCGCAATCTGGCCGCCAGCCATGAACAACATGTCGGGCTGGTGCTGGTGCGCGATGAAGATGCGCCTTATGCGCCGGAAAATTTATATGAAGTCGGCGTGGTGGCGCGCATTGCCAAGGCAGTGGAAATTGAAGGTCATGGCCTGCATCTGGTGGTGGAGTGCGTGCGACGATTCCAGATTGAAGGATTCCTGACCAGCGAAAATCCGATTCGCGTGATGGCGCATTACAGGCCGGAAACCAGCTATGAAGATAATATCACACTGCGCGCCTATACCGTCGCGGTGGTTAATACGATCAAGGAACTACTCAAACACAACCCGCTGTATGAAGAAGAGTTGCGCATGTTTGCGTCGCGCTTTGATGTGAATGAGCCGAACCGACTGGCTGATTTTGCTGCCAGCCTGACGACGGCCAGCCGCGAAGATTTGCAAGATATTCTGGAAACGCACCCTATCTTCGATCGGCTGAAAAAAGTGGTGTCACTGCTTAATCGGGAACTCAATGTCAGCAAGGTGCAAACCAAAATTCGCGAGAATATCGATGAACGGATATCCGAACAGCAGCGGCGATTCTTTTTGCACGAACAATTGCAGGAAATTCAGCGCGAGCTCGGCCTGAATGAAGACCCGCAGGAAAAAGAAGCTGAAGATTTCCGCAAAAAAGCAAAAAAGCTGAAATTTAGCGAAGAGGCGCAAGCTGCTTTTGACGAGGAACTGAACAAGCTGTCAATGATGGACACGTCCTCACCGGAATACAGCGTCACGCGCAATTATCTGGACTGGCTGACTTGTTTGCCCTGGGGCAAGACTTGCCGCGAACGTTACAACCTGAACAGCGCCGCCCGCGCTCTGAATAAGCATCATTCCGGCCTCAACGATGTGAAAGATCGCATTCTGGAATTTATTGCCGTCGGTGCGCGTAAAAAAGCGGTTGGCGGCTCGATTATCCTGTTTGTTGGCCCGCCGGGCGTGGGCAAGACTTCACTCGGCAAGGCTATCGCCGAAGCGGTCAATCGCCCGTTTTACCGTTTCTCTGTTGGCGGCATGCGTGATGAGGCTGAAATCAAGGGGCATCGCCGCACCTATATCGGCGCCATGCCGGGCAAGATTGTGCAGGCGCTCAAACGCGTTGAAGTGGCCAATCCCGTGGTGATGATTGATGAGGTGGACAAAATCGGTTCTGATTTTCGTGGCGATCCGGCCTCTGCCCTGCTGGAAGTGCTCGATCCGGAACAAAATGCCGATTTCATGGATCATTATCTGGATGTGCGTTTCGATTTGTCGCAGGTGTTGTTTCTGCTCACTGCCAATCAGCTGGACACCGTACCGCGTCCGCTGCTGGACCGGGCTGAAATCATTCGCCTGCCCGGCTATATGATCAGTGAAAAAGTAGAAATTGGCCGCAAGCATCTATGGCCGAACCAGTTAAAGGAGCATGCGCTGACGCGCAGCGATGTATCGCTGACCAAGGCGGTGATTCAACACCTGGTCGAAGATTATGCGCGTGAACCGGGTGTGCGCCGACTTGAAGGTTTGATGAAAAAAATTCTGCGCAAGGTGGCCCGTAAACTGGCAGAAACAAGCGCTGGGAAAACTGATGCGGAAGCGGTGACAACGCCGATGCGCATCGGTGTATCCGATCTCGCCGCTTATATCGGCAAGCCGCGCTTTCGCGAGCAGGCTATCAATCAGGGCGTCGGCTTATCGACCGGTTTGGCATGGACAGCCATGGGCGGCACGACATTAACGCTGGAAGCGACTGTGGTGCACCGTGATCGGCGCGGCATGAAAATCACCGGCCAGTTGGGCAAGGTCATGCAGGAATCATCGGAAATCGCTTATTCGTATATCACTGCTAATCTGGCGCGGTTCGGTGCGGATGCTGATTTTTTCGACAAGGCGTTTGTGCACATCCATGTGCCGGAAGGCGCAGTACCCAAAGACGGCCCATCTGCCGGTTGCGCCATGGCGACGGCGTTGTTATCGCTGGCGCTCGGCAAAGCGCCCGTCCGCATCGCCATGACCGGCGAATTGACGTTAACCGGTGATGTATTGCCGATTGGTGGCGAACGCGAAAAACTGCTGGCGGCCAAACGCCTCGGCATCAACGAAGTGATTCTGCCTGCTGCGAATGAAGTGGATGTGGGTGAATTGCCGGACAGCGTTTGTGAGGGCCTGGTGATTCACTACGCCAAGCATTTCAGGGACGTGGCGAAACTGATGTTTGATATCCGCATGAAACCGGCGAAATAGTTGTTGAATCTGCATGAAACAGTAGCAGTAACAGGAAACCTTTTACCGCAAAAGCCGCGAAGGTAGGCAAAGGAAAAACACAGATGAAGAGTTTATGGGATGAACAACAGGCCGCTGAGCTAGGCGATGATTTGCTGGCTGTGCGCGTCTATACCTCGCGATTGCTGGGGCGCGAGCCGTCATTGGTATTGCATGGCGGTGGCAATACGTCGGTGAAGGCGCGTGTGGAGAATCTGTTCGGGGAAGCCGAGTCGGTACTGTATGTGAAAGGCAGCGGCTGGGATCTGGCAAGCATCGAAAAACCCGGCTTTGCGCCGGTGCGCCTCGATGTGTTGCATAAAATGGCGCGGTTGGAGTCGCTCAATGATTCCGATATGGTCAATGCTCAGCGCGCCGCCATGCTTGATCCGAACGCGCCCAATCCGTCGGTGGAAGCGATTTTACATGCCATTATCCCGTTTGCTTTTGTCGACCACACCCATGCCGATGCGGTGGTGACGATCAGCAATACGGCTGATGGCGAAGCGCGCCTCAGAGAAATTTACGGCGATGATGTGTTGATCCTGCCTTATATTATGCCGGGCTTTATTCTGGCCAGACAAGTGTATGAAAAAACAGCCGGCATCGACTGGTCAAAACTCACAGGTATCGTGTTAATGCATCACGGCCTGTTTACCTTTGCCGATGACGGTCAGGAAAGTTACGAAAACATGATTGATCTGGTCAGCAAAGCGGAAGCATTTCTGAATGAGCGCGCCCCCGTTAAACCGGCCACATCTACGTCTGCTTCAATCAATCTGAAGCAACTGGCCGCCATGCGCCGCTGTGTTTCTGCTGCACGTGGCGTCCCCGTACTGGCACAGCTGGATAGTGAAGCCGATGCGGTTGATTTTTCAGCCCGGCCAGATGTGGCGGAGATTGCTTGTCGCGGACCGTTGACGCCCGATCATGTGATTCGCACCAAGCGCATCGCCATGATCGTTGGCGATGATGCAGAAGCATCTGTCTCTGCATTTTCAGAGGATTATCACAGTTATTTCAAGCGCAATCATAATGGCGCTTTAACCTGTCTTGATCCGGCGCCGCGCTGGGGACTGTGGCCAAGGCGCGGGGCGCTGTCTTTTGGAACCACGCCGGGTGAATGTCGGATCATTGCCGATATCAGCCGCCATACAATGCAAGCCATTGCTCGCGCCGAAGCGCTGGGCGGATGGAAAACCTTACCCGAAACAGATATTTTCGAACTCGAATACTGGGAACTGGAGCAAGCCAAGTTGAAAAAAGGTGGCACTGTTCCCGAATTCCAAGGCAAAATAGCGTTGGTGACAGGCGCCGCCAGCGGTATTGGCGCTGCCTGTGTGGAATCACTACTGGCGCGCGGGGCGGTGGTCGCTGCACTGGATATCAATGCCGCCATTACTACCCGATTCCCGGCGGCTTCGGTGCTCGGCATTGTTTGCGATATGACAGACCCGGATGCCATAAGGCGTGCAGTGGAAGCCTGCATCCATCGCTTCGGCGGGCTCGATATCATTGTGAGCAATGCCGGTGTTTTTCCGGCCAGTAATCGTATTGAGCAGATGGATGCCGACCTCTGGCAACAAAGCATGTTGCTCAATCTCACCAGTCACCAGCGTTTGATGCAGGAAACGATTCCCTATCTGAAGCTCGGGATTGACCCTGCCATGGTCATCATCGCCTCCAAGAATGTGCCGGCACCCGGACCCGGCGCAGCCGCCTACTCGGCAGCCAAAGCAGGCCTGACCCAGTTGGCGCGCGTGGCAGCGCTGGAATTGGGTGGTGATGGCATCCGGGTGAATGTTTTGCATCCCAATGCTGTATTCGACACTGCTATCTGGACCGATGAGGTGCTGCAAAAACGCGCTGCCAGTTACGGCCTCAGCGTACAGGATTACAAAACCAATAATGTTTTGAAACGTGAAGTGCGTTCCACACATGTTGCCGAACTGGCCTCGGCCATGGCTGGTAATGTGTTTGCCTGCACTACCGGCGCACAATTGCCGGTCGATGGCGGCAACGAGCGCGTGGTTTGATGGGATTTGATGGCAATGGTCAGATGCAGGTGATCTGATGCTTACCAAACCCGTAGCAGCACGTTATAGTGCATGCATGCGATTTTTTCTGGTTTTCTCTTTCAGTCTGCTGCTCTTCTCGCCAACGTTGTCGATGGCGGAAGATGATGTATTACCGCCGCCGAGCGTGGATACATCGGATGGTCAAGCTGCTGATGACGCATCTACGGATGAACACGCGCCCAACCTGGCAGATGAACTCAAGGCGCCCGATGCCGACAGTAATGTCGATGTGCGTTCCTACAAGCGCAAGGATGGCGCTAAGGTAACCGAATATTCCCTGAATGGTCAGATTTATGAAATCAAGGTCCAGCCGACCGGTGGTTTGCCAGCCTATTATCTGTATCGCAACAAAGCCGGGCATTTCGAACGTCGCCGCCCCGGTGGCCAGCCTTATGTGACACCTCCAAGCTGGATCCTGAAAAAATTCTGATGCATGCAGCTTAGCCCTAACGGGCATGGATTCATGTTAAACAGCGTACCGCGGCTTATCCTGATCACCGACACAACCCGTTTTTCAGGAGAGTTATTTTTCTCTGCCGTACAGCAAGCTTTGCGCGGTGGCGTGGATACGGTGTTGATTCGCGAAAAACACCTTACTTCAGCCAAATTGCTGGCCCTTGCAGCCCGACTTCGACAAATGACGCAAGATGCCCATGCCCGCCTGATTATTCATACGCAGGCCGATATCGCTTGCGCCGTTGATGCCGATGGCATTCACCTGTCCAGCGCGGATATCGCTGCCGTTGCCAGTATTCGACAATGGATGAATGATCCGGGCAAAACTGTGTCCGTGTCATGTCACAATGCCGAAGAACTACAGCAAGCGAATGTGTATGGCGCTGATTTCGCGCTGCTCTCGCCGGTGTTTCCAACAGCCAGCCATCCTGGCGCTGCGCATCTGGGTGTTGAGATATTTCAGAAACTTGCATCGAAGGCAGCGCTTCCCGTACTGGCGCTCGGAGGCATTGATACGAACAATTGCCATAGGCTTGAGGGGCATGGTATGGCTGTCATCAGCGCATTGCTTGATGCCAAAAATCCTGAGTTGGCGGCGCAGCGGCTATATATAGCCGCGACAGGAGATATCGGGTGAAAACACTGATTCTGATTCGACATGCGAAATCCGGCTGGCATGAGTCCGGAAGCACGGATTTCGAACGCAGCCTGAACCATCGCGGCCTGAAAGATGGGCCAATGATGGGGCGCAGGTTGGCGGCTCGGCTGGATACCGGTAACTTGAAGCTGGACGGTTTTTTTTGCAGTGCTGCCCGCAGAGCAGCTAGTGCAGCATGTCTTCTGTAAAAGTGAGAATCTTCTCTAGCTGAGAAGGGGCCATCGGGCAGACTTTGGTTTTTCCACAAACTAAAGAAAGGAAGTCCGATGACCCCAAGAGTGAACAATAACGCTGCCAGTGAGGCGGTAGAAGTATTAATGTCAAATGGAATGGAGGGCTTGGCCGGAGCGGTCGAGATTTTGTTAAACGCAGCGATGCAGATTGAACGAAGCCACTACCTTGGCGTAGGCCCTTATGAACGTAGCGATGAACGTGTGAGCCAGGCCAACGGCTTTAAGCCGAAGCAACTGGATACCCGGCTTGGCTCACTCCAGCTACAGGTTCCGCAGACGCGTGATTGTCAGTTTTACCCACAGGCCCTGGAGCGTGGTATGCGTTCTGAACGCGCATTGACGCTGGCTCTGGCGGAGATGTATGTGCAAGGCGTATCGACGCGTAAAGTCACAGAGATCACAGAGAAACTGTGCGGTTTGAATGTCACATCGAGTCAGGTAAGCCGTGCCGCAGCAGAGTTGGATGTATCGTTGTCGGCATGGAGGGATCGACCTCTGGGAGCGTACCCGTTTGTCTTTCTCGATGCGCGATATGAGAAGGTACGCCAGAACCATATGATGGTCGATTGCGCGGTACTGATTGCTATTGGTGTAACACCGGAAGGCAAGCGTGAAGTGCTAGGCTGTTCAGTGGAGTTATCCGAGGCAGAGGCCCACTGGCGTTCATTTATGCGCAGTCTTCAAGAGCGAGGGCTGCATGGCGTCAAGCTTCTCATCAGCGATGCGCATGAAGGCATGAAGGCTGCGAGAAAGGCTGTCTGGCCATCGGTGAAGTGGCAGAGGTGTCAGTTTCACCTGCAACAGAATGCACAGAGTTATGTGCCCAAACAGAATATGAAACGTACGGTCGCCAGCCGCATCCGGGCCATCTTCACGGCGCAGGACCGGGCAGAGGCACAACGACTATTGCAGCTGTTTATACGCGACTACGAGCAAAGCGCGCCAAAGCTGGCAAGCTGGGCGGAAACAGCGCTGCCTGAGGGCTTTACTGTGTTCTCATTTGATGAGCGACTGCGTAAACGGTTGCGCACAAGCAATGTGGTCGAACGGCTCAACAAGGAGATTCTGCGACGATCCAGGGTGGCGACGATGTTTCCCAATGAGGCATCATGTCTGCGCTTGGTGACCGCCGTAGTGATGGAAATATCCGAGGAGTGGATTGTTAGCAAACGCCGCTGGCTCTCCATGGACAAGGATTGATTTGTGTATCAGACGGATGCCTGAAATCTACCGTTCTGCGGAGCCACGTATCGCCTTCGCCCCGCATGGGGCGGTACGTGGGTTTGCAGGTTAGGTAGATTTCCTACCCCGTTCTGTGGTGAGCGTGGAGCTCTTCTCCACTTGGAAAAATTGGACTCTGTTCAATTTTACAGAAGAAAAGTTGCGCTGCCACCTATCAAGCGCTAAGCGAAACTAAGCCGTCACTGTTGAATGTCGGGAGACAGATGTAATCAGAGACGTCGTTTGTTTAAAGTGGTGACAGCAAACGGCTGGACAGCCCTTTGGAACGATCAAGGCATGGATGGGTGCAACTCACTTCCTGACCAGAACGATGGATCGGGTCAGCACGGAGATGAGCATGCATGTGCTCACATATAATTTGAAACGGATCATCAACATAATGGGGGTTCGGGGGCTGGTTCAGGCGATCCGAGCCTGAGCACCTTTTCAGTTCCTATATCTGCCGGATATCCGCCTTAATCGAGCCTGGAAAGTCCCATATCCCTCGTTAAATCGATATGAATCAGTGAGCACAAAAAAACGACTCTATCTTGGACTTTTTGCTCGGTTGGGATGAATCTTAATCCCAGACCTGTGTTTTCATACACTCTGGGCCACAAACGGCCATTCTAATGCATCTAGAAAATCGGTGGCTGTTCATTTTCCGGCTTGCGAACTAAGCGTAATCAGTGGTGAACTATTCGCCATTAACATCACTTAATTAATTCACGACATTGAATGAAACATATATTGATATAAGTATTCGATTTAATATATAAAATATGATATAAATTCGCGACATAATGTGTGACATTCTGGAGGGGATATGAAAGTTGAAGAGTATTTGCAATTCAATATTGCAACCAATAAAGAAATTCAACTCGCTTGTAATTTAACACAGCGTCAAGTCGGACTACAGCTAAAAAAATTAGAGCGAAGAGTCATTAAAATCACCAATGGTAGGAGCCCCAGATATGCTTTAACCGCACCAAAATTCGGGGTAGGTGACAGTATTCTAATCTGGGAAATAGATAATTTCGGTAAGCCTACTTGCATTGCAAGATTGCGCCCTTTAGCTGTAGATGGTTTTTTTATTGAAGGGCACCAAAACATGCCTAAAGTTTTCTTGGGTGAAGCGGGCAATGGTTTATTTGACGACTTGCCATTTTTCTTAGCCGATATGGCACCTAAAGGATTTTTAGGTAAAAAAATAGCCGAACAACTTGCTCGTATTGATAACACTTTTCCAGCGCATCTTAAGGATTGGAAAAACGAGCATATTGGCAGATATCTATTGGCCAATACGGATAACAGTATCGGCAATTTAAAGTTTGGTAATAATGCAACTTTGAATTTACATCCCGGCAGAGCTCAGCATAACCGCTCCGACTACATCGCATTAGCCGATGGCATTATGGACAATGAAGAGATTTTATCATCGGCGGGGGGTGAGCATCAAAAGTTCACAACCTTTTGTAAGGATATTCATGCACACGTTATTGTTAAATTTTCGCCGAAGGGAAGTGAGGCAAATGCTCGCCGCTGGAAGGATATTTTAATTACGGAGCACTATGCTGCTCAAGCAATCAATTCAACAGGATTTGTTACTGCTGCGGAAACACATATTTTTGAAGATGGCGGGCGACTTTTCTTAGAATCCAAGCGTTTTGATCGCTCTGGAGAAAATGGGCGGCGTTCCATGCTGTCGTTAGAGGTTATTGATGCCGAATTTGTAGGCAATGGTAGTGATTGGATAGATTCATGCTATCGGCTTTATCAACAAAAACTATTGAGTATGCAGGATTATGTTAATGTCGAATTTTTGTCAGTGTTTGCTTTGTTTATCGGCAATACAGATACACACTTGGGAAATATCAGTTTTTCTATGCACCGCGATATGTTTTCCCTTTTGCCGATCTACGATATGTGTTCAATGGGGTTTGCCCCAAGAAGTAATGGTGAAGTCACCCCATTAAAGTTTAGGTGGCCAGTAGAGGTAAGAGTAAAACATGTCGGCGTTAAAAGTGTAAGGCATTGCGCTGAACAATTTTGGAGTGCGCTGGTCAAGGAATCTCTAATTTCTGATGAGTTTCGAGAGTTTATTTCAGAGTCGGTTATTCCATCAATTCAAGACGTTTAAAATATTGTCTCTGAGTAACGAGAGAAAGGTATAGGCTGAGCTACTCACATAGTGAATCACCACTGATTCCCTAGACAGTTCTGAGTGTCTGATTTTGGCCGAACCCAGCCGGTTGCCTTATTGCAGCAGGCTATCAGCAAGAAACCAACTTTATTGGCTCTGACGTTTTGGGAAGTCGAAATCAATCAACTCCCCTCTGCCACCGACATCCTTCCAGGATTCGATGGGTAGTCTGAGTGTTATAACGCCACAGGTTGGAACGTTGCCGAAATATGTTTTTGTCAACTG
>CAJXNE010000004.1 GCA_913056285.1 uncultured Zetaproteobacteria bacterium
TTTGTGTCTTCGTGGTAAAATATCTTGTGCTGTTGCATTAGATTTTATTTGTAAGAGACTAACTCTTCACCCTTCTCGCACTACGCCAGCTTGTCGTCGGCGATGTGATAATTCGGGTCTTCCTTGATATTGACCTCGACCAGATCCGCCGCCGTGGTCAGCAGTTTCCGGCACTCCGGACTTAAGTGCTTCAGATGCAGCTTTTTCCCCGCCTTTTTGTAGCGCTCGGCCAGATGATCAATGGATTCAATGGCTGAGTGATCGGCCAGCCGGGACATGGCGCAATCAATATATACTTCATCGGCATCATGTTCGGGATCGAATAATTCGTTAAAACGGTGCGTCGAGGCAAAAAACAACGGGCCATGCACCCGGTGCACCCTTGAACCATCGTCGCGGTCTTCGCTGATCAAATAAATATGACGAGCCTGTTTCCATGCGAATACCAGTGACGTAGCGATGACGCCGATAATGACTGCCATAGCCAGATCGGTGAATACGGTGACAACTGCTACCAGAATGCCGATAAAGGAATCTTCAGGCGGGATTTTTTTCAGCAGATTAAAGCTGCCCCACTCGAATGTGCCAATCACCACCATGAACATCAGGCCGACCAGTGCTGCGACCGGTACCATGGCAATCAGACCGGATGCGAACATAATAAACACCAGCAGAAACAGGGCGGCGGCGATGCCGGAGAGATTGCGCAGGCCGCCCGAGGATACGTTGATCATGGTTTGTCCGATCATGGCGCAGCCGCCCATGCCGCCAAAGAAACCGTTGACGGTATTGGCCAGTCCCTGTCCGATAGAAACGCGATTGCCCTGTCCGCGCGACCCGGTCATTTCATCCACCACGCTCATGGTCAGTAGTGATTCAATCAGGCCGACGCCGGCCAGAATAAAGGCATAGGGCAGGATAATTTCAATGGTTTCAAGGTTAAACGGTACGGATGGAATATGGAAAGCAGGGAAACCACCGCTGATATCGGCAATGTCGCCAACCGATTTAGTGTCCAGCCCGCCGAAAATCACGATGATGCTGATGGTGATAATGGCTGCCAGGCCGGCCGGAATGGCGCGGGTGATTTTGGGCAGGAAATACATAATGGCCATGGTTAGCGCCACCAGTCCAAGCATGGTGAACATCGGGCCGCCATCCAGCCAGTGCATCATGCCATCTGCGCCTTTAGTTTTGAACTGGTCCATCTGAGCCAGAAAAATCACGATTGCCAGACCATTGACGAAACCGAGCATGACCGGATAGGGCACCATACGGATATATTTTCCGAATTTGGCTGCGCCGAAGATGATTTGAATGATGCCGGTCAGCACGATGGTGATGAATAAATATTCCACGCCGTGCTGCGCGACCAGTGCTACCATGACCACCGCCATCGAGCCGGTTGCGCCGGAAATCATGCCGGGGCGACCGCCGACCAGCGAAGTCACCAGTCCCATCAGAAAGGCGCCATACAGCCCGACCAGCGGATTAACGCCCGCCACAAACGCAAAGGCGACTGCCTCCGGCACCAGTGCAAAGGCCACGGTCAGGCCGGAAAGTACGTCATCCTTGGCCCTGGCGGCGTGATCGTAATATAGCTGAAACATAGGAACTCCTGAGGTGGCGCACTATAGTTCGGGCGGGGCTTTCCGCAACTTGCCTTGCAAAAGCTGAATAGCGACGCAAGTCGCGTTACAACTATCCAACGATTGAATAATAAAATGGTAAAATCTTCCATTTTGTTATTCAAGAGTCCCATCAGCCGGGAGGAATTATGAAAATCATTTGTTATGACATTAGCGTATTTATCAAGAGAAAACTTGTGTTGCAACATTGCCCCTGTTGTCAGACAAGCCTTAAGAGTAGGGCGGTGGAACATTCACAAGCTTCTCGCGCTTTTGTGCGAGAAGCGTCTGTTCCTGTTATCACAACATCCCTTAGCCAATGCCCTGATTGCGGTTGGTGGGCTATAAGGGAGTTGTATGCCGATGATGCTTTATATCATCCGCCTGTTAAAGAAATTATCGTGATGTGTCCTCCCATATTGGACAGAGACAGACTCAAGAATGATGCTGTTTCGGGGGAGCAGGTGTTGCTTGATGAAGCTTATTGGAAAGACCCTGTTGCCATACAATCCAAAGAAACCGTAGAACTATTTGGCCCCACCCAGATGTTGTTGCCGAGTACACTCAGGTTTTCCAGGCAAGAAGTATTCGACAGGATAAAATCGATAGCGCCCATATTATTTCCTCTTCTTGTTGTGATCGCGATTGCGTTTTTTTTCTGAATTGAATCAGCGCTTCCTTAGTCTCTTACAAATAAAATCTAATGCAACAGGCACAAGATATTTTACCACGAAGACACAAAGGTACGAAGAATAGATTCATGGAACATCTTATTAAAAGTCAAAAAATAAGCCACGAATTGACACGAATGAAAAACCCGTCTGCATCTGCCCGCTTCTATTGTCGTCCCCCAGGGGAGCTTCTCTTGTTTCACAATTCACCTTCTGTTCATTCGTGTGTCGTGGCTTAAGGTTTTTGGTTCCGGCTATGCAGGGTTAGGAGTGAGGAGGAATAATAGTTTGGCGCGCTCGGAGGGATTCGAACCCCCGGCCCTCAGGTTCGAAGCCTGATGCTCTATCCAGCTGAGCTACGAGCGCAAAACATGGCGGCAGAATGAATCTCAGCCGGCAGGAACGATCTCTCCCTGTTTGATGCTGAAAATATCCAGTTGTTTCTGACCTACGCCGGATGCATCGAAACGCACATGCCCGGTCATGGCTGGAAAGCCATCAGGGCCATGCAAGGCATCAAAAATAGCATCCTCGTCTAAACCCATGCGGCTGGTCATCATTGTTGCAATACGCATGGTATCGTAAGCCAGACGCATCAGACCTGTCGTTTTGTCGTTGCCCCACGCTTCCCGGTGAGTGAAGCGAAAACGCCGCATGGCCGAATCATCGCTATCATTTTCCACACTGTTTGATGCAGCAAAACGGGCATGCGAAAGATAACGTCCGCGATCATCCAGCAAATGACCATCCTGCCAGCGACTGCTGCCGTATAGTGGGAGCCCCGATATATCGGCATAAGCCATTTGACCGGCCAGCAAGGCGACCTGCTTACCATTCAGAGCCAGATAAACCGCATCAAAGTTTACAGGGACGTGAATCTCCACATCCATCTTCGGCAGAAACACATTCAAGTCCTCATCAAGGGCAGCCAGTACTTCATCATCATCGGTTTCGTAACGCAATTGCCGTAGCCGATCACGATAATCGATCACACCGGGCTCCAGTTGCAAGGTTTGCAACACTTCACCGCCCAGATTCTCAAAGGCAGTCACAAACATATCGGCTTCCGTCTGTTTCTGGCCGGCATCTGAAATCACAACCATGCGCCTGGCTCCATGTTGCCATGCATAATCAGCCATCACATTGACCTGTGCCAATGGTGACAGGGTATGTACAAACAGCGCCTCCGAACGATGTGCCAAATCCATTCTGCCGGTCAGACTGATGACGGGAATATCCGATTTAAGATAGGGCAAAAGCGCTTCGGTGGTTTCAGCCAGCAACGGCCCGATCATCATATTGACCGACTCATTGCTCAGTTGCCGATAGGCATCAATAGCCATCTGCTGGTTCGAACCGGTATCTTCGATACGCAGAGTGATATATTCACCATATTCCAGCCCGGCCAGAGCAATGCGAATACCGCGCAAGGCCTGCTTGCCATAGCGGGCATATTTGCCGCTAAGCGGCAACATCACCCCGATCGTGGCAGCCCGGATTTCTCCGGATGCCCACGATTGAAGCTGCTTAATTTCCGGAGCATTCGGCATGAAAGCGGACAACAAGGCCGCAATTCTGCTGATTTGCGCCATATTACCACGCATCAGTCGCGCCCGTCCGGCATACAGTGCAAAGCTCGCCAACGTCTGTGGTTTTAGGGTCTGATCCCGCATCAGTTGTTCAACGGTTTCCATAGACGCGCGCCAGCAATCCTGAGCCAGTTATCCCGCCCGGCAAAATCGATCTCAGCAGCCGCCAGTAGCCATGCAACCGCTTCCCGCTCACCGGCCTCCTGCACCACTGCAGGTGCGATATTAAAAATATTATCAAACAGTTCACGTGTCAGCCGGGGATGCAGCAAGGCGGTCCGCATGCTTTCCAGCGCCCGTCCGCTCTCTTCCTGCTCCAGCCACCAGCGGGCCATCCAAAAATGGGCGTAGGGAACCAGTGCATGTTGTGGATATGCTTCAATAGCTGACCTGGCAGCTTCTTCGGCGCCCGGCAAGTCACCTTCAAGCATCAACTGGGCCTTGCGAAAGGCAGCCTCTTCACGAATCGGCGCGGAATCACTGCTCGCCAACCTGTCCAGTTCCCGCAATACGACATGAATATCGCCGCCCGATCTTGCCTGAACCATCAGTTTCTGTATTTCGGCAGCACCCATGAACGCTTGCAACATATGCGTTTGCGCAGGCTTTGAAACCGCTCGCACTGGCGTTTTGGGTTGGCAGGCGCTGAGTAATAACAGGGTGAATACACCCGCCAACAGCACAGCCGGCATTGCAGCCAGTGGTCTGGAAAGATAACGTGTCCTCAACATGGACTCGCAGACTAGTCATCAATCATCTTACGGCCAACTGTTCATCGTCGCCACGCCCATCGGCAATCTGGCGGACATGACTTATCGCGCCGTAGAAACACTGAAATCGGCACATGTCATTGCCGCTGAAGATACGCGTAACAGCCGCAAACTATTGCAACATTACGCCATCACCACGCCGATGATCACCGTACACGAACATAATGAATCGGCCATGATTCAGACGCTGCTTGCCCGCCTCAAAAGCGGCGAGGATATAGCACTGATTTCTGATGCCGGCACGCCGTTGATTTCTGATCCCGGTTATCGGCTGGTACGCAGCTTGCATGCCGAACACATTAATATCGTACCGATTCCCGGTTGCAGCAGCGTGGTAGTCGCCCTGTGCGCCGCCGGTTTGCCAACGGATCATTTTCGTTTTTCCGGATTTCTACCCCGTAGCGGCAAAACTCGTCAGACAGCATTAAACCGCTTATCCGGCGCTGATGAAACCGTGATCATACTCGAATCCCCTCGCCGTCTGTTGGGTACATTGCATGATTTAACAGCATCGTTACAGCCGGACAGAGAACTCGTTGTGGCGCGCGAACTGACCAAATTGCATGAGGAATTCGTTCGGGGAACGGCTGCTGAACTGGCAACGCATTTCGAGCATCATACACCGCGCGGTGAAATTGTACTGTTGATTGGCCCGGCCAGCGATGAAGCCATTGAACTCACAGACAATCATATTATCGATTGTCTGGCCGAGCCGGCCATGCAGTCATTGCCCCCGTCCGCTCGCGCCAAGGCCGTCGCCCAGACGCTGGGCATCAGCAAATCGCGTGTGTATGCACTGATCACCAATCGTTTGTAAGCACGCTTTTATGCGCATGAATCGATGAGCACAAAACTAGGTCAACTGGGAGAAGAGCGTGCCGCCCGTTATTTACAGCACCGGGGCTATACGATTCTTGAGCGCAATATCCGGCTTGGCCGTGGCGAACTGGATATCGTCGCCAAACGTGATGATTTGATTGTATTTGTTGAAGTCAAAGCGCATCAATCACGTGAAGCCAGCCTGCTGGCCATGCATCCGGACAAGTGTTCGCGCTTGCAATCCGCCGCTGAAACATGGTTGGGCAGGCATGTAAATCATGCACATTGCCAATGCCGCTTTGATTTAATCATCCTGACCCCTAGAGTCGGCTTACCTGCGTGGCTTCCCCCGCGCATCGAACACATGGAGGATATCATCAGGTGAGTTCCACTGAGCAACAAACGCACCCCTTGATTGAGCAGGCATTCAGCGACGGCATTGAATTGCGCCGCCAGTGCATGGCGTCATTGTCCGCCCCCCTTCAGAATGCTGCCAGCGCTATTGTGAACTGCCTGAAAAACGGTGGCAAAGTATTGGCCTGCGGCAATGGCGGTTCGGCTGCCGATGCCCAGCATTTTGCTGCCGAACTGGTCAATCGTTTTGAAATCAATCGACCGGGCATGGCCGCAGTGGCGCTAACACATGATGCATCGGTAATCACCAGCATCGCCAACGATTTTTCTTTTGCACAGGTTTTTTCCCGGCAGGTTGAAGCACTGGGTCGCCCCGGCGATCTGCTGCTGCTGATCTCTACCAGCGGAAATTCGGATAATATTGTCGCCGCCGCCGAGGCAGCTGCTGTTGTCGGCATGCAATCGATTGCCCTTACCGGTAAAGATGGCGGCAAGCTGGGCCGCAATGCGCATGTCACCATGCATATCAATATCCCAAACCCATCCACCCCCCGCATTCAGGAAATGCACATTACCTGCCTGCATATCTTGTGCGCGCTGGTGGATGAATCCATGTTTGGAGGTCACCATGACAATTAAACCGCTATCTTTCAGCAAACTAAAAACCGTACCGTTGGCGCAACGACAAGTTGATACCGACAGTAAAGATTTCGGTGCGCCCTATCAGCCGGGCAGCGGTTTTGATAATTTCCTCTGTAGTCTTCCCAATTTGGGCTGCGCCGGAGATCTCTTTCGCTTGCGTGATGCCATCACCCAGGCTTATCGCAATAAGCATGCGATTATTCTTGCTTGTGGCAGCCATGTGCTGGATTCCGGACTTGGCCCGCTGATTTGCCGCCTGATTGAACAGAAAATTGTATCCGGACTGGCCTTAACCGGTGCGGCACTGGAGCAGGATGTGGAAATCGCCATTTCCGGGCGCACCGTGACTGCACGCGAACGTGAATTGAACGATGGCAATTATTTTATGACTGAAGAAACAGGCTGTTTTATTAATGACGCCATCAATTTCGGTACATTGGAGCATTGGGGCATTGGTAAAAGCATCGGAAAGCATTTGCAGGAATCGGAATTGGAACATCTGGATCACTCCGTCGTCGCCACCGCTTCTCGTTATGGTATTCCTGTTTCTGTACACCCGGCCATTGGCGCAGATGCATTCTGCTTTCACCCCGCCTCACATGGCGAAGCAATCGGTGCGTCCGGCATCATCGATTTCCGCCTGCTGGCCGGCATGATGGCGGCCTCGAGCCACGGCGTGGTGATTAATATTGCATCCAGCGTGGTGATGCCGCGTGTGCTGTTGCAAGCTGTTGATGCCGCCCGCAATGTAGGTAAGACAATTGAGTCGGTCACCACCGCCGTTATTGACCCTGCGGCCAGCACAAGCGCTATCACCGATGTTGTCACCCGCCTGTCGTTGCCGAACGGCGCCGGATTCTGGCTGTCAGGGCCGGATGAAATACTTGTTCCCTTGCTCTTTGCCTCCGTTCTGGAAGCATTGGGTGAAGATATCACTTAACGCACATGAATTTGTTTCATATTCACGAAAAATAAACATCCCGGAGTTACCATGCCATTGATTCGACCTCTGATTCGACTATCTATTCTGCTCACCGCCTCACTCTCTCTGTCCGGCTGCTTCGCCTCAGCCATGCTTGGCACAGCCGCAGTCGGTACTTCCGGCATGCATGATGAACGCACCATCGGCCGGCAACTGGATGATGTTGCCATTGCATCCAAGATTGATGCCAGACTGATTGCTGAACGCGATATGCCGTCACGCTGGGTCGGTGTTGAAGTCATTCGCGGCCATGTCACCCTGACCGGTCATCTGCCGAGCCGCAGACATATCGAACGCGCAGTCCTGATTACCAAACAAATACTCGGCGTTGTCGATGTGGACAATAAAATAGAGATCGGCACACCGAAAATTCGCACTGTGATGTCCGACTCATGGATCACAACGCGCATCAAACGTCGCCTGTGGAATGACAAGCTCGTATCCGGTTTCAAAATTCATGTTGAAACGGTCAACGGCAAGGTTTATCTGCAAGGCGTGGTCAACCGACTCATTGAGCGCCAGCGCGCCAAGGATATCGCCAAAGGAACGCCCGGGGTTACTGCTGTAGTTGACCTGATGCAGTCCGGTAATTCATAGGGGTTCAACTGGTGCAAGACATAACTTCCCTGCAACAGGCCCAACAGCAAGTCAGGCAGTGGAAAAACGAAGGCAAGCGCATCGTCTTTACCAACGGCTGCTTCGACCTGCTGCACCCCGGCCACATTGATTACCTGAACAAGGCAGCTGCGCTTGGTGATAAACTGATTATCGGTCTGAATGACGATGATTCCATCCGCCGACTGAAAGGGACATCGCGCCCGATTAATCCGTTGCCAGACCGCGCCGTGATGCTGGCCGCCTTGCGCGCTGTCGCGCTGGTTGTACCGTTTTCAGAGGATACGCCGTTAAAGCTGATTATCGCCCTGATGCCCGATATCCTGGTGAAAGGCGGAGATTATCAAGCCGATGACATTGTCGGCGCGGCGGAAGTCCGCCAACATGGCGGTGAAGTGATTGTCATGCCATTTCTTGATGGCTATTCCAGCTCAGGACTGATTCAGCGCATCCAGTCTGTTTAACAGCGCCTTTTATTCTTCTAGCCCATTCTATTTCTGATCAAAAATGGTTGGATTTTTCTGCCCCATCACCTCGACCCGTTCAATCACCACAGCGTCAACCGGGACATTCTGCATACCATTACGGGTGCCTGTTGCTAGCGCTTCGATCCTGCGTACTACGCTCATACCTTTGCTTACCCGTCCGAATACAGCATAACCCCAGCCGCTAAACGATTTGCTACGGTGATTGAGGAACGTATTCGTGTTGGTGTTGATAAAAAACTGATTACTCGCCGAATGTGGATCGGATGTGCGGGCCATCGCAATCGAGCCAATACTGTTGTATAAACCATTATCCGCCTCATTGGCAATCGGAGCGTAGGTGTCTCTTTTATGCAAATCCCTGTCGAATCCCCCACCCTGAATCATAAAGTTGGGAATCACCCGATGAAAAATCGTTCCGTTATATTTGCCTCCCTTGGCATAGCGCAAAAAGTTTGCCACCGTTACAGGTGCCTTACCCTTGTCCAATTCCAACTCGATAACGCCCAGCGACGTCGTCATTTTAACCTCAATCTGTTCAGCCTTAGCCGTCTGCGCATACTGAAATAACACCACTGTGACCAGCGCAGAAAATATCAAAAAACGTTTCATACTTACCTCCGGATTCTAACGCATAAGTGTAGAGACCTTTGCCGCCCTCATCAATTCCAGACTGTTTCACTAGTGCCCGATCAACTAATCGAATAAGTTACTGCCTGATGCCCAATCATGTGCATATCATCATTGTCCCTTCGTGTGCAGATGGCTTGCGGCGAATGAATAGATATTTCATCCGCCCCTGTTTTGACGTAAGCTACAGCCCGCTTTAATTCGCAACAAACAACGCGCTTTGCATGGTTGTTTGTATGGACTGCTATTGTTTCATCGCACGGAGTGGAATAGATCCATACACGTTAACGGGAGGGTACATGCCAGCATCGGTAGATGTGATTCGGGATATTCTTAGAGACAGCAATTATGCACTGTTTCTGTTTTCGACATCCGAAATCAACGCCTTACGTGACAAAGCCTTCAGCAAAGAAGTGCGTGGTAAACAAGTGGTTTTTGTCACTTGCGTGGTACGCAATAAAAACATCCAACTCAAACCCGAGGAGATTGTCCGCCAGCTTTATGCAACTCGCCTGATTGAACAATATGGTTATGCGAAAAAGCGGTTGTGCTTTGAATACAAGGTCACCTTTGGCCGTGAGAAAAAAAGCGCCGATATTGTCATTTTTGACAAAGACCGCCCGGATACGCCTTATGTGATCATCGAAGTTAAAAAACCGAAACTCAAAGAAGGTAAGGATCAGCTACGTTCATACTGCAATGCGACCGGCGCACCGATTGCGGTGTGGAGCAATGGTGAGAAGATCTCATATTACCACCGAAAAGATCCGAATTATTTCGAGGATATCACTGATATTCCCAAAGCCAGTCAGAGCCTCAAGGATATTTTAAGTGAACGCTTTACCCTTAAAGACCTGATCATCAAAGATAAAATTGCCAGTGAACGTAAATCCCTCAAGGACATCATCTTGGAAATGGAGGATGAGGTGCTGGCCAATGCGGGCGTGGATGTGTTTGAAGAGGTATTCAAACTCATTTTCACCAAGCTGTATGATGAGTTCCTGAGTCGGGATGACAAAATAGTGATCAACTACCATATGAAGCAGGTGATCAAAACATCGGTAGCGGAACCTGCCGCTCCGGCCTATTTGGGAGGCAGCGACTACGATACGCTCAAAAATGCTGTTAACGGCGTGGCCGATGATGATTTTCGGGTGATGGAGTTTCGTAACTCGGGGCAAACCGACACGGAACTCAAACAGAAAATTCAAACGCTATTTGATCAGGCCAAAAGCCAGTGGCCGGGTGTCTTTGCTGATAGCGATAGTTTCCAACTCTCCGACAGTCATTTGGCAGTCTGTATTTCCAGTTTGCAAAACGTAAAATTGTTCAATTCCAACCTGCTAGTGGTGGATGAAGCCTTCGAATATCTGGTGAACAAATCCGCCAAGGGCGAGAAGGGTCAATATTTTACGCCGCGCCATGTGATTGATATGTGCGTGAAAATGCTCAATCCCAAGCCCGGTGAACATATGATCGACACGGCATCCGGCAGTTGCGGTTTCCCTGTGCATACTATTTTCCAGATCACCGGACAGTTGTTCACTAATGCTGAAATATCTGAACAGGATAAACAGCATGTGTTGAAAATTTTCGGTATTGATTTCGATGAAAAAACCGTGCGCGTGGCGCGTACCCTGAATTTGATTGCAGGCGACGGTGAAACCAATGTATTGCATCTGAATACGCTGGACTTTGAACGTTGGGGTGACAAAAGCGAGAACGATAGGAAATGGATCAGAACCTACGCCAAAGGTTTTCAGCGGCTGGAGAATCTCAGGGCGGAGAAGGGTGAAAATCGGCGTTTCAATTTTGATCTACTGATGGCCAATCCACCCTTTGCCGGAGACATCAAAGAGAGCCGGATTCTGCACCAGTATGAACTGGGCTTTAAAGCCAACGGCAAAGCGCAAAGCAAGGTTGGTCGTGACATCCTGTTTATTGAGCGCAATCTGGACTTTATCAAGCCCGGTGGACGCATTGCGATTGTATTGCCGCAAGGTCGTTTTAACAACACGTCGGATAAACATATTCGTGCGTTTATTTCCCAGCATGCCCGCATCCTTGCCGTAGTCGGCCTGCACGGGAACACATTCAAACCGCATACCGGCACCAAAACCAGCGTACTTTTCGTGCAGAAATGGAATGATGATCCTGATGTTGGGCCGCTTTGCCCCAGGGTGGATGATTACCCCATCTTCTTTGCAGTCTCTGAACAAGGCGGTAAAAATAACTCCGGTGATTACATCTATTTGAAAAACGATAACGGCCAGCAGAAACTGGATCAGAACGGCCATCTGATTGTCGAACATGATTTGCACAACCATGGTGGCGAATTGCCCGATGGCATTGCCGAAGCATTTGTCACATGGGCGACTGGCGAACATCTGTCGTTTTGGAGGTAACGTAATGACAAAAGACAATGCTGTCGTTTTATTTCACCAAAAAACAGTACGCCGTCATTGGGATGAAGAGAAGGAACTATGGTATTTCTCAGTGATTGATGTGGTGTCTATTCTAGCCGAAACATCAAACTCCAAAAGGTACTGGTCAGACCTGAAAATTAAGTTAAAACAGGAAGGCAGTGAAGTGTACGATAAAATCGTACGGTTGAAATTGACTGCACCGGATGGCAAGAAGAGACAAACCGATTGTTTTTCTACTGAAGATTTACTGCGCGCTATTCAATCCATCCCCTCCCCCAAAGCCGAACCCTTTAAGCTATGGCTGGCAAAAGTTGGTTATGAACGAATAGAAGAAACCGAAGATCCGGAACTGGCCTTTGATCGAGCCATGCAAACCTATCTGAAAAAAGGTTATTCCAAAGAGTGGATCAACCAGCGCCTGAAAAGCATTGAAGTCCGAAAAGATCTGACCGATGAATGGCGAAATCGTGGTGTCGAACAAGGGCTAGAATACGCCATCCTGACCGATGAAATCACCCGAGCCTGGGCGGATAAAAGCATCAAGGAATACAAACGTTTCAAAGGCCTGAAGAAGCAGAATCTGCGTGACAACATGACCAATCTGGAGCTGGTTCTGAATATGCTGGCCGAAGCATCCACCACGGAAATTTCCAAAAAGAAAAAACCGGATTCATTCGATGAAAACAAAGCCGTAGCCCGGCAAGGCGGTCATGTGGCGGGCACAGCCAGAAAAGAAATCGAAGCTCAGACAGGAGAGAGTATTGTCAGTTCGAACAATGCGGCAGCTCTAAGGCTGGAGAACAAAAATAAATGATTTGGGCTGGAAGATAAAATGCAGTTTTCTGTTATTTCCCACAGCGATTTGGATAGCGTTGTATTCCGTCTGGATGCTGAATATTTTCAGCCAAAATATGAGGAACTAATACGACTTATTACTAAAAACAGTAGGTACACAAAGGTAATTTCAGAAATCCAGACGTACAACACTCGTGGAGTACAACCCAAATACTCAACTGATGGAACCCTTGATATTATTACAAGCAAACACATTTTGGAAAGTGGTTTGGATTTTGATAACTTTGAAAAAACCGATTTGACTAACTGGATTGTTTATAAAAAAGCCCAAGTTAAAAAAGGAAATATTCTTACTTATACAACAGGAGCCAATATAGGGCGAACAGCTATTTACCAATCAGGCAGGAAAGCCCTGGCAAGCAACCACGTTAATATTCTAAGCATTGAGAACGAAAACCCGGATTATGTTGCATTTGTGATGAACTCCTTAATTGGGCGATTGCAAACTGAACAATTGAGTGCAGGTAGCGCACAAGTAGAGCTATACCCAAGAGACATTGAAAAATTCGTCATTCCATTCATCGATAAAAAGAAACAACTCGAAATCCAGCAAAAGGTCACTGAGTCTTTTGCCTTGCGCAAGCAATCCAAACACCTGCTCGAATGCGCCAAACGGGCTGTGGAAATAGCCATCGAACAGGACGAGAAAACCGCCATGAAGTGGCTGGGAACACAAACGCAGGAACGGTGAGGTTATTATAAATATTCATCAATGGGTCAAACTCGATTGGTTCATTGCGCATAAAAAAGGGAATTCAGATAGAGCAAGACTGATAAGAACTCAGGAGGTATTTCAAGCATGCATCCCATAGCTGAAAAAGACTGGAAGCGACTTAGAGCAAAGCAAGAGGAGAAGCTCGATCAGGCTTGCAAAAATATTATTAATAAGCTTAAACCGGCCATGCAAGAGCATGTCCATCATAAGGCATACCTTGAGATATGGGATATTATCAATGCTGGCGATGCTAAAATAGGCCAAATGTTTAATGATTTGAGACGTAGTAATGCAGTGTTCAAACTTGCCGCATGGCAGAAGTATGGCTTGTTGAATGAGGGTGAGTTGAAAGAGTTTAGTGAAGAAACACAGGCATCCATAGATGCTATCAATAGTTGATCCGTTGTCTGGCATTTGCGGGTCATGGAATCAGGGAGGCATAGGCTAATGCTACAATGCTTGGAGTACTGGCGCGCCCGATGCAGTGAAAAAAATCTGGCTGAATTTGATCATCAATTGCAGCTGCATTGTGGCACAACACTCATCAGCCAATCAGGCTTAAAGAACCGTTATCATGGCAGCTACCACCGAGCATTGATTAACGGCAAAGTACTGTTAACTGCCGTCAGGACAGGGGATTACATTCGGGGCAGTACTTTATGGGGTAGTAAGTTTGATGCTGGCAAAGAGTTTGCATCTATCTTGGCCGATCACGATGGTTGCCTTCCCGTCAGAAATACCGATTCAGAATATAAAAAATCTATCGCTCTGCTATTGCGGCGTGGCATTATATTTGAACACGATGGCTATTATCATCTGCCCGCTGAAATAGCTATGGAACTGCGTGGCAAAGAACAAGCAAGCAGCTGGATGACACTGGTAGGAAAAACACCATTGGCCATGCTGTATCAACTGGTGCCGGATGAGGCACAGGAGACAATGCTCAAACCCAAAGCCATTCGCAATGAGTTAGGCGCATGGCTGGCCATCAACGGAGCCAAAGCTCACCAAGGTGATATATCAGCTTCGCTAAATGACGCGGACTGGGCATTATTGTTGACGCTACAACATCATTCTATCGAAGATTTTGATGAACTGGAGAAGTCTTATCCTGAACTTGAGCCGGTTTATGTGACACGTTATTACGGCTATCGTGATGGTGAAACACTCAGCCTGCGTAAATCACTGGAAGAAAACATCCCGGAGCAGATGAAGAAGCTGTGCCGCCTTGGTCTGATCGGCATCATGGTTCGGCATGGCGATGAGCGATATGCATCCATTTGCTTGTGTGATGAAGCCAGAAAACTATTGGAAGCGCCATTACAAAAGGTCAAACAACGCATCGCAACGCGTTTGAAAAAAGAGTGGCTGGCAGAATCATGTGATGCTGAACAACCTTCAGCATGGTCAATGGATCAGCAAATTTGGCGGATATGGATCACGCTACACTTTCTGCCCGTGGGATTAACCCAACAAGGCACGCTACGCAAAAACGAGCTTAAAAAAATAGCCAAACTGCTCGGCATTGACGATGTCGTTCTGATCGAATTTTTTATCTTCAGTATGTTAAGAGCTGGCATCATCAAACAACAGGACACACAGCTTGTACCCGCCAGTTTGAATTGGGAATCGTGGAGTGAAAAGCTGCGTAAGGCGATGTTCAATATCGTCAGAAACAATCAGCGCTGGGATAAGACGGACGAACAGCATGTCTATGCCTTATTGGCCCAGTTGCCGACAGATTGCTGGTTAAAGCTCGATGATGTGGTGGCCTGGTTGCAAATGCATTCCAATGGCCATGTGATGACAGCGGCATGGATGGATCTATTTTGCGAATATCAGAACTATGCCCTGCATCACCTGAACATCACGCATCGGCGCATTTATCTGTTGCCGGAGTTTCTTGCTGTATTAAAACAATCCATAGGCCAGCAAACGCCTGCTTCTTTCCATGCTCCCGGCTGGCATGGCAGCAACAAAAAAGCAAAAGTCCACGGTTTTATTTCGGCTGCCGGAGAGATTCAATTACCACCGGATTGCAATCACCGTGTACTGGATAAACTGCGCCCATTCTGCTCCATCACTGCCATTGAACAGATGATCACCCTGCAACTGGATCAGAAAGCACTGCAACGCATGGGCGCGAATAAAGCTGAATTAAAAAAAACCAGAGCTGTATTGGAATCCCTGCAATCACCATTGCCGCAGCCAGTCGCCTATTTGTTCGATAAACAACAAGCACAGAAGCCTGTCGCTGCCGTTGCAGCTGCTGCGATGGTTTTTGTGCTACATGAAATATCGGGCCTGCAAAAACTGCAAAAAACCGGTTTTTCATTTTCCCAGCCATTCAAAAACAAGCCGGAAATTGTCGTGCTGGATGCATCAGCCGATGCTGGAGCACTGCTCAAAGTCTGCGCTGAAGAAGGTATTATGCTTGATACCCTGATCAAGCCAGTGGCCTGGGTCAGCGGTACGGCTGCAATCCGGGCATGGATGGATACCGATATAAGCCGGGAAGATCAATGGCTGGAAATCGCTTATCAGAAAACACGCAGCAGCAAAGCCCGGCAGCTTATCGCCCGCATCGAATATGATTATTACGATGGAATCAGGATTCAACTGACACGAAAAACGGTACAGGGTTATGCCATGCTAAAAAGTATGGTGTCACTGGAGCCCAAGCATATCTTGCGCTTGCGCGAGATTGATGATGCTGAAGAAGGAGATCTGGGGCTGGATTTACTGGCATGAGTTACCATCCCGAACGCCCCATGATTGTGCAAGGCGATCATTCGCTATTGCTGGAAACGCATAACCCGCAATTCAACGCAGCACGCGATGCCATATCCCCCTTTGCCGAACTGGAAAAGTCACCTGAACATATCCACAGCTATCGCCTCAATCCATTAAGCCTGTGGAATGCGGCTGCGGCAGGCCACACACTGGCCGAAGCAGAAGCAGCGCTGCACGATTATAGCAAGTATGCCATTCCGCCCAATGTGCTGGAGGAAATGCGCCGCACCTTTGCCCGTTACGGGCAACTTATTCTGACTAGGGACGATGAACAGACGCTACGTCTGACGATATCTGATCCGTTCATTGCCGCACAAGTGGCCAAAGAAAAAAGTCTGGTCGATAAGCTCAAACAACAAATCGCCGACAATATTTTTCTGGTCGATACGGCCCGGCGCGGATCCCTCAAACATGCCTTAATTAAACTCGGTTTTCCTGTTGATGATCAGGCGGGTTTTAAAGACGGGCACCAGTTTGATCTGAACTTACGCAGCCATACTTTATCGGATCATCATGCGTTTGAACTGCGCGATTATCAACACAAAGCCGTTGAATCGTTTGTTGCATCCGGCAACCACGGCGTGATTGTACTGGCCTGCGGCGCAGGCAAAACCATCGTTGGCATGGCCACCATGGCACGCATCGGCATGACCACGCTGATTGTCACCCCCAACACCGCTGCCGCCCATCAATGGCATGCGGAACTGCTCGATAAAACCGACATCGATGCGGAAAATCTCGGCGAATACACCGGCGCTCGCAAAGAGATTCAAGCTGTCACCATTGCCACCTATCAAATGCTCACCCACCGCAGCAAAAAAGATGGAGAGATGGCTAACATGAGTGTCATCACCGAACACGAATGGGGTTTGATTGTTTTTGATGAAGTGCATGTGTTGCCCGCCCCTGTATTCCGGGCGGTCTCCAATATTCAGGCCCGGCGCAGGTTGGGATTAACCGCCACCCTGATTCGTGAAGACGGTTTAGAAAAAGACGTATTCTCACTCATCGGCCCTAAACGCTACGATCTACCCTGGCGTGATCTGGAACAATCAGGCCATATCGCAGAAGCCCATTGCATTGAAATCCGCGTACCAATGTCAAAAGATGATCATTTCGCCCATGCTATCGCCGAAGATAAACGTAAAGCCTACCGCATTGGCGCCGAGAACAGGATCAAAGATTCTGTTGCGCAGGCGCTTATCGAAAAACACGATGGCGAAGGTATTCTGGTCATCGGCCAATATATCAAACAGCTCACCCGCATTGCGGAAACACTCGGCGCGCCAGTCATCACGGGTCGCATGAGTTCTGCAGAGCGCGAGCGTTTATACACAGCATTCAGAGCTGGTGATATTCGTTTGCTGGTAGTCTCCAAAGTGGCAAATTATGCTATTGATTTGCCCGATGCCTCGATAGCCATTCAAATATCCGGGGCCTTCGGATCAAGACAGGAAGAAGCCCAGCGACTCGGTCGCATCCTGCGCCCCAAAGGCGGCCCATCCTATTTCTACACGCTCGTATCAGATGAAAGCGAAGAACTGAAATTCGCCATCAATCGCCAACGCTTTCTAGCCGAACAAGGTTATGATTATCTGATCGAAGATTGGGGTAATGTAGCTAATTGAAGGGAAAGCGTTTATGACAGATGCGGATCACGGTGACATATATGGTCACCGTAATGCTGTTTCATGCGTTACAGGCAATGCAACACCCTGAAAACTATCTGGACTTCAGATGTCCGCCCTGTGTGCTACACTGCCCGCCTATGGAACCAGTCGACACAGAGATCATTGAGAAAATCGTTGCGCTATCGGGTCAGCTACCGGATGAACAGCGCCGGCAATTGCTGGATCTGGTTGCCAACTGGAAAACTGATATTCGTCAGGCTGTGCGCGAAACTTATACCGAATTACTCAATTTCACCTCAACCACTGGAACACACTATGGCCATGCCAGAGATATCAGCGCGACAGGCGTATTTATTGCAACGCCAGCTCAGTTTGAGCTGGGAGAGAAGATCAAGCTCATCCTGACATTTATTTCAGCACCCAACCCGGTGCGCCTTCAGGGCAGCATTGTACGCAAAACTGATGAGGGTATCGGCGTGCATTTTGATGACGCCAGTCGCAATCAGGTGAAGGAACTCGACAGCATCATTTCGAAGCACGCTCTGATTCTACACCACAAGTAAAAAGGCCATGTATGGCCTTTTTATAATGGCAAAACGGCAACTTTTCATCTCACATCTCACATCCACCTTCGTTCACCTACCAAGCGTCTTTTCTGCGCCTGATATCAGTAAATACGGTTAGCGGATCAGAGTTTATGTTGTGGGCTGTTGCATAGATTTGGCAAAAGCTGCCATCCAGTGGCCGCAGAAACGGATTCGTGCTTGTTTCGATGGCGATGGATGACGGTATGGTCGGTAAGTGTTGGCGTCTGCTATTTTTGTCATCCGCAATTCGTTCGATCAAAGCCGGATTATCGGCGTCAATCGCTTGGGCAAATTTGAGGTTGGCCAGCGTATATTCATGGGCGCAATACACTTTTGTGCTGCCATTGAGAATCGCGATTTTATTCAGGCTGTGCAACATCTGGGCGGGCGTGCCTTCAAATAAACGTCCGCAACCGGCACCGAACAGGGTATCACCACAAAACAGGGCGTCATCCATCACATATGCAATATGGCCGCTGGTATGTCCCGGCACATTCAGCACGGTGATATTCAAGCCATCAACCTGCGGTGGCGCAGACTCTGAAACGGCGAGATCAATGCCCGGAATACGATCTGCATCATGCCCGGCACCGACAATCACGCAGGCAAAATCTTTTTTCAGCGCCAGATTGCCGTCAGTATGATCCCAGTGATGGTGGGTATTGAAGATATGAGTGAGGGGTTTGCCCAGTAATTTGCAGGCATTGCGCACAGTAACGGCCTCGGCGGGATCGACTGCAATCAGTGCATTGCTTGTGCGCGACTCGATCAGGTAGATATAATTGTCCCGCAATACGGGAAGCTGGTGAACAGTAAAACCGGCATGTTGATAAGACCACATGCTGGCAGTGTAATGCAAAATGAACGAAGTGCATCTGTTAAAAGTCCGGGTTAAAAAAAAGAGGGAGAAGATTTCATGTCACACGGTTCAACAAAGGCGGTTGTTACGGCATTTGCTGCCAATGCGATGGTGACAGTAGCCAAGTTTGTCGGTTTCGCACTGTCCGGTTCCAGCGCATTACTGGCTGAAGCGGTGCATTCTCTGGCCGATACGGCCAATCAGGGATTGCTCTACCTGGGTTTGCGACGTTCAGTACGCAAAGCCGATGAAGAACACCAGTTCGGTTATGGGCAGGAACGCTATTTCTGGAATTTGATTTCCGCCGTCACCATTTTCTTTCTCGGTTGCGCCTACACGATCATGCATGCCATGGATCAACTGCGCCATGATCACACGCCTGAATTATCCTGGATTCCATTTGCTATTGTCGGATTTTCCTTTGTGATGGAGGGCTCTTCCTTCATGGTCGCCATGAAGGAATTTCGGCAACAATGCCGCATGGTGGGAAAAACTTTTAAAACCTATTTGGTAGAAACGCGCGACCCGACCACCCTGGCTGTGCTGATTGAAGATGGCGCAGCTTTGCTTGGTTTGCTGATAGCACTGACCGGCATGGGTCTCGCTGCCTACACTGGCTCGGCTGAGTTTGATGGCATTGCGGCGATTTGTATTGGCCTGTTGATGGGCGGGCTGGCCTTTTTCCTGGCTGCAAGCAATCGAAAATATCTGCTTAACCATTCCAATGAGGAGGTGGACGAAATTGCTACCCGGATGTGGCAAGCCGATGATCAGGTGCAGCATGTGCAGCGCGTAAACAGTATTGTCCTCTCACCTGAAGACACCTTGCTCATGGCGGAAGTGGAGTTGCGGGAGGAAACGATCTTTGCCGACATGACGCAGGAAGAAATCAGCCGGGCAATTCGTTTTATGCATAAACTGGATGATATTCGCAGTTCGCTGGAAGGTGATGTGAGCCGTGTTGCACCGGAAACAAAGCACATCTTTATCGAGTTTACAGCGCCCACAGATAAGCCGGACAAAAACTAGGGTGGTGCAGCCCGAATGATTGGCATACCATTTCCCTCCGATTTCTGATCGCGTTATTTATTTTATATTTTTCCCAAGGAGTTTTTTATGAGCGTACTGGTAGGCAAACAAGCCCCCGAATTTACCGCAGCCGCAGTTATGGCAGACGGTTCCATCAACGAGAATTTTTCTCTGTCTGATTACAACGGCAAATATGTTGTATTGTTCTTTTACCCGCTGGACTTCACCTTTGTGTGCCCGTCCGAACTGATTGCATTTGATCATCGCATCAAGGAATTCGAAGCGCGTGGCGTACAGGTGGTAGGTTGTTCCATTGATTCCCAGTTTACCCATTCAGCATGGCGCAATACGGCTGTAAACGATGGCGGCATTGGCCAGGTTGCTTACCCGCTGGTGGCTGATACCAAACACGAAATCTGTCAGGCTTATGATGTGGAATTCGCCGATGCAGGCGTGGCCTTCCGTGGTTCTTTCCTGATTGATAAAGAAGGCACCGTGATGCATCAGGTGGTCAATCACCTGCCGTTGGGTCGCAATATTGATGAAATGCTGCGTATGATTGATGCGCTTCAGTTCCATGAAGAGCACGGCGAAGTATGTCCGGCCGGCTGGAACAAGGGCGACAAGGGCATGGTTGCCGATACTGAAGGCGTGGCTTCTTACCTGGCATCTGAAGCAGATAATCTGTAAAACGGGTTACTGAAACACTGAAAAAGCGGCTCCTCCGGGGGCCGCTTTTTTTATCCCTATGCCGGAACATCATCCGGTTGCTGCTGAAAACGAGTGAGCAGCGCATTTTCTGCGCGCCAAAAGGCGACCGGATCATCCACATCGATCCAGAATCGACCATTAATATCGAATGTATGCGCCTCACCTTTGGCAGCGAGCAATTGAACCCCGCTTGAGAGCCCCGCATTGTCGGTTTTCCGTGACGCTTGTTTCAATGCATCAAACAGGCTCGGCGTAGACATAAAAATGCCGGTATCATAGGCATTGAACGCCATCAGCCCTTTAGCAATGGCTGCAATTTTTTCATCTTCAACATTGACCCGGGTGACATCATCCAGATCAACCAGCGGATTATCTAGCCCGCTGTCCACAGCCAGGGTGAGCCCATCATTAGTGCTGGCCGCATGAATCAAATCACGGGCGATAGCGGGATCGAACACATGGTCTGTCATCAAGAGTAGAAACGGCTCATGCAGATATTCAGCTGCGCTTAATACTGAAATACCGTTGTCCGTATTCTGCCAGCGTGCATTGAAAACCGTGTGAACAGGAACATTCAAACGTTTGGCCAATCGGCTTAAAAACGACGCAACGCGCTCATGTTGATGGCCGGTGACCACATAGAATTCATCCGCCCCGGCCTCCATGGCGGAGAGAATCGTGCGTTCAATCAGGGCAATGCCGAACAGCGGAATCAGCGGTTTACTCTGCCCCTGCTTTTGCAGACGCCGGCCCTTGCCTGCGGCGATAATCAGGCACTTCATGACGCATCACCGTTTATAAAGTCTTCCATCTTCTGAAATGCCTCATCGTCGGTGAATTGTCTGGGCGGATGTTTGCAGAAATAAGCCGATGGCGCTTCGAGAATGCCGCCGATGCCGCGATCCAGCGCCAGTTTGGCGCAACGAATAGCGTCAATGGCAACGCCGGCGGAATTGGGTGAATCTTCCACGGATAAACGCATTTCAATGTGCATCGGCACATCTCCGAATAATTTCCCTTCCATGCGCAGGAAACAGACTTTGTTATCCTTCTGCCACGGCACATAATCACTGGGGCCGATATGAATGTTTTTATCCTGTAACCGTGTTTCAGCCACCGATTGCACGGCTTCCGTTTTGGATATTTTTTTCGAGGCCAGTCGTTTGCGGCTGAGCATGTTGAGAAAATCGGTATTGCCACCGGTATTGAGCTGATAAGTGCGTTCGAGCTTAACACCGCGTTTGCGGAATAAATCGGTCAACATGCGGTGGGTGATGGTTGCACCGAGTTGTGATTTGATATCATCGCCGATAATCGGGATATTGTTATCGGCGAATTTTTTTGCCCATTGCGGATTACTGGCAATGAATACCGGCATATTATTGATGTAGGCCACGCCAGCCTTCAGCGCACATCCGGCATAAAAACGTACCGCCTGCTCGGAACCGACAGGTAGATAATTGGCCAGTATCTCCGCCCCGGATTCCCTGATGGCGGCCACCACTGCGGCTTCATCCGGCTCGGATGCATCGGCGGCGATAAAAGTGGCCTCATCATTATAATCGGCCATGTGTTCGGCAATACCATCGAGGATTTTACCCATACGCACTGTGACGCCGGATGGCGGGATATTGCTGCAAAACACCGTCGTGCAGTTGGGGTTGGCAAAAATGGCCGCATGCACATCACGCCCGACTTTGCGTTTGTCTATATCAAAGGCGGCAACCACTTCGATATCGCCGGGTCTATAACCGCCAATATCCCAGTGCATCAAACCGATGGCCTCCCCGGCTGTTTTGTCGCGATAATAATGAATGCCCTGAATCAGAGAACTGGCGCAATTGCCAATGCCGACAATGGCTATTTTAATGGGTTTCACGTGTGATGATCTCCCTGATCTCGATATGCGGCTTGAAAGCCATGACCTGTTTGTAGTTTGGCGAGCATAAACATTACCGCAAACATTGTAACGATTCGATTCTTTGCATTCTGTTTACCGTGATTGGCGAAGTTTACTTTGACACGGAGTACCCCTGTTTGCAGCCTGAGTTCATGCAAAAAAATGATCATTGCAAACCTTTAACCATCCTGATTCCCATTCTGGATAAAAAGTATGAATTACAAGCCTGCCTGAGCAATGTGGCCGGACTGCCTTTGAGTCGCCGCGTGGCGCTAATGGCCGACAAAGCAGGCTTTGGCAATCTGGTGATTGTGACAGATGTGCGACAGGAACGATTGAAGAAAGCTCTGGCGGGTACCGGAGCACAACTTACAACCACGACGCATGAGTTGCAGATCAACCATGAGCCTGTGCTATTGCTGGCACCGGATTGTCTGCCCGATCGCAGTTTTTTTGTGCGGCTTGGCGAAATACAGATCGGATCGGATGAAATGCTATTGTGGGACGATGGGCAAGCCATCTTGCTGGGCGGACATGGTTCGGCATCACTATCGCATCATTTGGCACATGCGCATTGTTTCGGACAATTATTAAGCGCATTGGGCGAAGCTGAGCAACCTTTGCAGCCACGGAAATCCTTCCATGCACTGGCTGGAACAAGCATTCGCGACGCCGAAGATTGTCGGCGCGCTGAAACCATGTTGTTATCCGGACTGGTCAAGGCCACCGAAGGCTGGATGGCGCTGCATATCAATCGCAAAATTTCGCTGGCTGTAACAAGTCGCCTCATGCACACAGCGGTAACGCCCAATCATATGACTTGGGTGAGCATGATCCTTGGTTTAATCGGCGCGGCATGTTTTCTATCGCCCGCTCAAAGCATGCAGATTTGGGGCGCGCTGTTTTTTCTGGCTCATTCGATTCTGGATGGTTGCGACGGTGAACTGGCGCGGCTGAAATTCATGGAGAGTCGACTCGGTGGCATACTCGATTTCTGGTCTGATAACGTGGTGCATGTGTCTGTTTTCGCTGCTATGGGCGTTGGCTGGGCAGCCGCATCTCATGATTCTGTCTGGCCGTTACTCTGTGCGGGGTTGGCGGTTGGCGGCACTGCTGCTTCGGCATCGCTGGTTTATATGCATACCATGCACGCTGAAAAAAAGAGCGGCCCGTTATACACCTCAGTTTCAACATCAAAGCAAAAATCCGCTGTCGTGCGCATTGCCGACATCTTATCGCGCCGGGATTTTATTTATCTGGTCTTGCTGCTGGCCTTGCTGGGCCAGACACACTGGTTTCTAATCATGACCGCCATTGGCGCGCCAATCTATGCGCTATTGTTAATCGGCATCATGATTCGAGAATAAACTGGCCTGCGATATGCTGGCCAATACGCTGGGCGCCATCACTTCGCTGATTCTGTTCTGGATTATCAGGCCGGATTTGAAACACCTTCCAGGGCAGTCACCATAAAATGCCATCCACGAATTACAGAAGGTGAATGTCGCTCGCGGCAGAGAGACTTCCCTGGGTGACGAATGAATACGAGTCCTTAGAGGCAATGTATGTTTGGATTGTTTTTTAATTCGTGTCGATTCGTGTGTCGTGGCTAAAGGTTTTTAGCTTTTACGGATGTAACTATTCAGATAGTTACTCTAAATAAAAAGTAGCTGTTCAGATTGCTGTTGATTGGCTCGAGATCAAGGCGAAAAAGCAGAACGTACTCGTGTACGTGAGCATTTTTCAACGCAGAGATCGCGTCAATCAGCGGTGAGCTGAATTGTTACGAATAAAAAAGGAGCAAGACCAAGTCTTACCCCCTTTGCAAAACGGTGGCGAATAATGCCACCAGTCATTCTGAAATCAAGAAAGCGAACGCAAAGCGATGCCGCAGAAAACAACCGCTTTGGAAATCGGATCGTTCGCGTGTACCGTTCGCGATCTCATTTCATACGTTCCCGGAGTCTATATGCAGGTTTCACCCCTCACCGCCCTATCCCCGCTGGATGGCCGTTACGCCTCCAAAACCGGCGATTTACGCCCGATCTTCAGTGAATACGGTTTAATCAGAGCGCGTGTGACTGTGGAAGTGCGCTGGTTGCAAATGCTGGCGGCGAATCCGAACATCGCCGAAGTGCCTGCTTTCACCGATTGCGCCCGCGCCTTTCTCGATGCCATTGTCGATGATTTTAGTGAAGCAGACGCTCTCCGTGTCAAAGCGATTGAAGCGACCACCAACCATGATGTCAAAGCAGTGGAATATCTGCTCAAGGAAAAAGTAGCCGACAATACCGAACTGGCAGCCAGTTCTGAATTCTTCCATTTTGCCTGCACATCCGAAGATATTAACAACCTTTCTTATGCCCTGATGTTGAAAGAAGCACGCGATTCTGTGCTGATGCCCGCCTTGAACGGTATTGTGGAAAGCATGGCCAACGGTGCCAAAACCTATGCCGATCAGCCGCTACTGGCGCGCACGCACGGCCAAACTGCCAGCCCGACCACGATGGGCAAGGAATGGGCCAATGTCGCCTACCGCATGCAACGTACGGTGGATCAAATCGCCGCCACGCCGATACTCGGAAAAATCAATGGCGCAGTCGGCAACTACAATGCGCATCTGGCCGCCTACCCCGATCTCGACTGGGGTGATATTGCCAAAAACTTTGTCGAATCGCTCGGCATTACATGGAATCCGTACACCATCCAGATTGAGCCGCACGACTACATTGCCGAGCTCAATGATGCACTGGCTCGTTTCAATACGATTCTGATTGATTTCAGCCGCGATATCTGGGCTTATATTTCGCTCGGGTATTTCAAACAGCGTGTGATTGCCGGCGAAGTCGGTTCCTCAACCATGCCGCACAAGGTCAATCCCATCGATTTTGAAAATGCCGAAGGAAATCTCGGCCTGGCCAATGCGGTGCTACGCCATCTGGCCGAAAAATTGCCGATCTCCCGCTGGCAGCGTGATCTGACCGATTCGACTGTACTGCGAAACCTTGGCGTCGGCTTTGGATATTCAATGCTGGCCTATAGCTCAGCCCAAAGAGGCTTTTCCAAACTGGAACTCAATGCGGATAAAATCAATGCCGATCTCGATGCCAGCTGGGAAGTGCTCGGTGAAGCGGTGCAAACCGTGATGCGCCGCTACGGCTTGCCCAACCCGTATGAACAGATGAAAGAGCTTACACGCGGCAAAGGCATCACGCCGGAGCGCCTGCATGCGTTTATCGAAGGACTGGAAATTCCCGACGATGCCAAAAACGCCCTACTGGCCATGTCCCCGGCCACATATACCGGCAATGCTGCTACGCAGGCACGCAACATCGACACCTTCATGAAGCCATGAGATTTTAGCAAACGCTGATTAAATCAGTGCTTACCTGCAACCCACGGACGGAATGCCAAAGCGTTGGTTCATTGCAGTAACCACAAAGCCCGCAAGAGCAATTGTCTTGTCAGACCCGGATGATCACATAACCGAATCCGGATTCGGAACTGCTTGCTTATCATGTCTGGCGAGTTCCTGTCCGGACTATATCCGAGTATTGGATAACCCTGCAATTCCTCTTGATTTTACTAAGGAATAATTATATAACTCCGCATCGAGGGTTGCGGTATGGATCAAATCATCCGGCATTTGAATCAAGCGAGTGAAATCGAGTATCTGATCGGGATACTTGAGAATATTGCCGAAGGTATTTTTGTTATTGATACCGACTGCATGATTCTGGGCTGCAATGCCAAAGCCGAACACATTTTCGCTTATTCGCGCGATGAGATGATCGGCAATAACGTCAATATGCTCATGCCCGAACCATTCCACAGCCAGCATGATAGCTATATGCAGCACTACCTGGATAGCGGCGAGGCTCATATTATTGGTACAGGCCGTGAAGTTACCGGCCGCAAAAAAGATGGCACCAGCTTCCCGATGGGGCTGGCAGTCAGTGAAATCAGAAACACCAATGTTCACCATTTCATCGGCATTGTCCGTGATATCAGCGAACAGAAATACTATGAGCAACATCTGGAGCAAAGCAGGTGTGAAGCTGAGCAGGCCAATCGGGCCAAGTCGGCATTTCTGGCCAATATGAGCCATGAACTGCGCACACCGCTGAATGCCATTATCGGTTTTTCCGGCATTCTGGAATCGGGCATGGCAGGCGAACTCAATACGGAGCAACAAAAACAACTGGGCATTATTGCCAATAGCGGCCGCCATCTGCTTGGGCTGATCAATGATATACTCGATCTTTCAAAAATTGAGTCGGGCAAGCTGGAAGTGGAAGCTGGCGTGTTTGATCTCAATGCATTACTGACTTCGGTTAGCGATTTGATCCGGCCGATGGCAACAGCCAAAGGGTTGAAACTTAAGCTAAGCTTTCCTGCTGAAGAAATACGCCTGTACAGTGACCGTTCCAAATTCAAGCAAGTATTGCTCAACCTGCTTTCCAATGCCATTAAATTTACTGATCAGGGACAAGTACAACTGGTCGTTCATGCACCCCGTGACGGTCACCTTCACTGCGCCATATCCGATACCGGCACCGGCATCGCAGCTGGGGATCTGGACAAGGTATTCGATGAATTTCAGCAAGTCGGCGACAGCTCAGATGATGCATCAGAAAAACCGCAGGGGACAGGACTCGGCCTGGCCATCTGCAAACGACTGATAGCATTACTGGGCGGCGAAATCAGTGTGGAGAGT
>CAJXNE010000005.1 GCA_913056285.1 uncultured Zetaproteobacteria bacterium
TGCTGGCGATGTTCCAGCAACTGGGCCAGCCGGGATGCCACCGCTTCGAGCTGACCGGTTTCCTCGCCTGCAGCAATCATATTGCAAATTACTTCATCGAAATGTTGGCCCCGTAGCGCTTCGGCCAGCGAGCCGCCCTCCAATACTTTTTTGCGAATGGTGAACACCGCCCGGCGCGATGCCTGTTTACTCATGCCATCGGCAATCGAGCCCAGCGCATCAATCAGGGGCATGCCAGCTTCGGTCAATGTGGATAATTGTTGCAGAAACAACACGGTTTCTGATGCATTCAAACGCGCCTGACCTGCGCCTTGCTTGCCGCGTTGTTGTTTTTCGATGGTGGATAATTTGCGAACCACCAGTTGGCGGGCTTTCAGTTTTTGGCGGGCGCTACGCTCAGATTCGGCTTCTAGTTCACCTTTCTGCCGACGCCCGCGCCCATCCAGCGCCTCATACGCAAAAACACTCATGGCTCAACAGCAACCACATCTTCCATGGTCACTCTCAATACTTCCTCAATACTGGTGACACCTGCTGCGACATGCCGCGCCACATCCTGACGCAGGGTGATCATATGTTCCTTTTTGGCAATGCGGCGCATGGTTGGTAATCCCTTACCCTCATGAATCGCATTGCGCATGGCATCGGACACATGCGCCATTTCATATATGGCGATACGCCCGACATAACCGGTGCCCATGCATGCATCGCAGCCTTTGGCATCGTATATGTGCGAGACATCAGGGTAATTTCCGGCATCCACTTCCAGCATCGCCCAATCTTCTGCCGTGACCGGTCGAGGCTGTCTGCAATCGTGGCAGAGACGGCGCACCAACCGTTGGGCCTGCACCATATTCAGCGAAGAAGCGACCAGATAAGGCTCCAAACCCATATCCTGCAAACGCAGAATGGCGGACAGGGCATCGTTGGTATGCAGGGTTGCGAACACCAGATGGCCGGTTAATGATGCCTGAATAGCGATTTCGGCAGTTTCCAGATCGCGGATTTCGCCGATCATCACGATATCCGGATCCTGACGCAGAATGGAACGCAGGCCGGCGGCAAAGGTAACGCCGATTTTCGGCTGCACCTGCATCTGCCCTACCCCTTCGACCTGATATTCAATCGGATCTTCGATGGTCATGACATTGCGGTTTTTGCGATCCACTTCCATCAGCGCTGCGTAAAGCGTGGTACTTTTACCGGATCCTGTCGGGCCGGTGACCAGCACAATGCCGTGCGGCGCGGTGATTACCTCTTTCATTAACTGGAGTTGTGGCGAACTCATACCCAGTTCCGGCAAAGTCAGCATGGCCGAACCGCGATCCAATAAGCGCATCACCACCCGTTCGCCATGCGCCGTCGGCAACAGGGAAACACGCACATCCACTTCACGGCCGGCAATTTTAACCCGGAATCGCCCATCTTGCGGATGCCGTTTTTCAGCAATATCCAACCCCGCCATCACCTTGATGCGGCTGGTAATGGCAGCCTGCACGCCCTTGGGCGGGTGAACAATGGTATGGAGCACTCCGTCGATACGAAAACGCACCAGCACCCTTGTTTCAAACGGTTCGATATGAATATCGCTGGCGCGCTCTTTGAGCGCTTGGGAAATCAGCGTGTTGACTAACCGGATGACCGGCGCATCGTCTTCGGACTCAAGCAGATCACCGACTTCTTCCAGTTCGCGTGATAAATCATCGCCACCCATATCTTCCAGCATCTGTTCGGCCGAGGCCGAAGCCATATCAAAGACCTGATTCAACACCGTTAAAATTACTTCTGAAGGAGCCAGCACCGGCTGCACCTCGACTCCGAACAAACGCCGGCAATCATCGAGCAATTCCCAAGGCCAGTCGCCCTCGGCGCTAACCGCTACAGGATTATCCGCATCCGACGTGGGTTTGAGCGGTAATACTGGGCCGCAGCGCAGTACTGGCAGTGAAAACCGCAACACGCGCTCTGCATCAACAAGATCATTGCCCAATCTGCTTAGCTCTTTCATTGCGCTGGTGGATTAGCTCCATTGTCACCTTTGCCAGCAGGCTCAGACGGTTTCATATGCGTCGGCAACTGTTTTTTATGTTGCGGAAAAATGATCGTGCCACCCTCCACAGGCTGTTCGTACAACTTCCGGATATCCATATATTTGCGATTGCTCATTTCTTCAATCTGGTCACCATTTTTAATAATATGCGGTTTGAGAAATACCATCAGGTTGGTCTTTGTTTTGGTGTTCTCGGTAAACTTAAAAGGCTCACCCAACACCGGGACAGCCCCGATGCAGGGAACGCGCTGCACCGTCGCGGAATTATCATCGCGCATCAAGCCACCGAGCACGATCATCTGCCCGTCATTGGCCAGCACCACGGTTTTAATCGAACGTTTACTGGTAATCAGGCCGCCTTGAGCAGCCGTGCCGCCATCAACGCTGGATATCTCCTGATAAATTTTCAAACGCACTGCATTGCCATCCGATATTTGCGGTGTAACCCGCAGGGTCAGACCGACATCCTTACGTTCAATCGTTTGAAATGGATTAGCTGTACCGCCTTGTGTGACATTCTGGCCGGTCAGAAACGGTACATTTTTGCCCACTACGATCTCCGCTTCTTCATTGTCCATAGTCAGCAGATTCGGTGTGGAGAGGACATTGGCATCATTATCCGATTCCATCGCGTGCACCAGCGCGCCGATCGATAAGGCCTGGTTGACCACGCCCAAGGTCAGTCCGGTTGGCGCTGCCGAGGCCAGTGTCGCAGCTGTGCTGGCAGGCGTAGCAAGCGCAGCATTGGTTGCCAGTGCCGCGCCAATCGGCTGAATATTTTTAAAATTCTGCACGCCGGCCCCGGCGCCACCTGCCGCCATCCATTCCACCCCGAACCGCTGGCTGGCATTGCCACTGACTTCGACAATCAACGCCTCCACCAACACCTGCCTGCGACGCACATCCAGCCTATCGATAATCCGCCCCACTGCCTTAATATCGCTGGGATCAGCAGTAATCAACAATGCATTGGTGGCTTTATCTGCCACCACTTTCACATCACCGGCAAATAATGGTTTTGACTGCCCGGGCTTGGCTGCGGTCGAACTCTGCCCTCCCACCAGATCAGTCAGTACTTTAGCGACATCTTCCGCATTGGCGTATTTAAGATAACGCACCTTCAAACGGCCACTGTCCGATTCAGGCGCAACATCCAGCTTTTCAATCACATTCGCCACTTCATTGATCAGTTGCGGCGCGCCAATCACAATCAACCTGTTACCAGGCTGATGTGCGATGGCTTTCACCCCTCCCGTTGCGCCAGGTGTTCGCACACCGCCGGCAACGCCAGCGCCATATAAGGAAGTGATTGTGGTCGCCAGTTTATCAGCCGAAGCATGTTTGAGCGTAAACAGCTGCACACCGACCGCATCCTTACGATCCAGCAAGCGCAGAATGCGTTCGATGCGCTGGATATTACTGGCACTATCGGTCAGCAGCAGCATATTGCCGCGCGGATAGGCGACCAGGTGACTATTGGGAGAAATCAGTGGTCGAATCAGGGCTACCAGTTGCTGAGCATCGGCGTATTTGAGACGTACAACCTGTGTCACCATGGCATCATCATCCTGCCTGTTATTACTCATTAACACTGGCAGCGACTTCTGTTTGCTCTCCGCCCTGGGAACGATTTTAATCACCGTGCCGCTGGGCACGGCGGCAAACCCATTCACTTCCAGTACGGAGAGGAACACTTCATAGGCATGATCCTCTGAAATTGGCGTCGGAGAAATGATGGTTACCTTGCCTTTGACACGGTTATCCACCAGAAAGTTTTTACCGGAAAATCCAGCGACAAACTCAATAAAGGCGCGGATATCGGCATTCTTGAAGTTCAGGGTCACTTCCCCGCCCCATGCCTGAGATGCAACGAGCAACATCATCAAACACAACACCATTCTCACGCTTTTAATGTTCATTACCACCCCAACCCGACTACTTATTCGGAAATCATAGTGAAATTGGCTCACCTGACCAGTGTGCATTATGGCAGACAATCCATCACATTGAGTTCAAAACAGTGACCAATGTCTCAAAAATGTGCGGTTGATGAAGCTACAGTTATAAAACACAGGCTCTGAAACATCCAAATAGACGGGGGTTTCTACTGCCTCATTCGATAGCCGAATCATCAGCAATGTTCGCTGTCGGATTACATGAATTATTATTCGGGATATAACTCCGGCAGAGCGCCGGATTTATCTGCAACATCATCTGTCGATTTGATAAAACCGCCTTCCTGCCGGAAAGCGTGGAGCAGTGCATCGCCCTGCCACTGCGATGCATTAGGGCCATATAGCGCCTGTTCGAGCCTGTGTACTTCGGCCTGCAAGGCCGGGCCGCATATCGCAGTCATCACAGATAGTGAATGGCATGTTGAATCGGGGGATTGCACGTCGGCCAGGTGCATCAAAGCCTGTTCACAGGCTTTGGCATCATGCGCTTTGCATGCAGCCTCAACGGCTTTGGCTGCTTGCTTGATATTGACGGCGCACCTGTCTCTCCCCCCTTGTTGGCGCGCGCCACTGCTCCTGCGCAAATACCAGACATACACAAGCGTCAGCAACCAGCCGACTGCAAAAAACGCGGTCAACCATTGCCACCATGTTGATGTATTGGTTTGTTGCAGCTGAGCTGGCGCTTGCGTCTGAATCTCCACAGGAGCGAGTGCAGGCTTCTGTTTGGATGCCGGGGGAGAAGCAGATGCAGGCGCTGCAACCACCGTAAATGTGCGCGCCGGCAGTGTGGCATGTTCTGTTTTTTCAGTTGCCGTATTCCACCACGCAATATCAATTTCCGGTAAAATATAGATGCCTGCGTGCATCGGCATAATGGCGACTTTCTCCTGCCGCATGCCGTGTACACCGTCGGCATTTTTTGCATCCTTTAATACCGGTTTATCAGCATAGGATTTCAAGTGATCGGGTAAATCGTGGGAAAACTCAGGCAACTGACTGGAGGACAATCCATCAGCACGCAGGGTTAAGGTGCGCGTGATTGGCTCCCCTACTTTGAATTTCGCGCCAGTCTGCGGCCAGGATTCTTCAATTTTAAGCTGCTTGGCGGGCAGCCAGTCACCACCCATCCAGCCATCGGGAATACCGGATATTTCCAGATTCAAAGCGTTGGAACGCACACGAATCGGGCGCGCGGTCTGAAAATATGAGGCACCACCAACCAGCACGCTACCGTCGAGTTGCACCGGATTTATTTCGATGTGACCGCTCTGCTGTGGAAACAGGGCATAGTGGCGCTCGGTGACTTGCCAACTGCGATTGTTCGCCCGCTTCTGATAACTGGCATCATCTCCCAACCGTTCGATCATCGCATGTTCCGCTTTTGGCTCGGTTAATTGCGCCTGATTCAAACCGACAGCCTGATACACGCGAATGGTAATAATTGCCTGCTGTTGCACCCTGAGTTTTTTCGGCGACACATTCATGCTCAGCCAGACATCACCTGTTGGGACACCGGAAGCCGAACTGCGCGCCTGCACCTTGCTGACCTGAATCATAATCGGCGTCGTTGCAGCCGAACCCACTTTGATAGCTGGAATTGTCAGCGGTCCGGCATGACGCGGTCTGAGCATCAGTTGATAAACCGATTTGCTACTGCCCGAGCCATTGGTGAAGGAATAGGTCGAACTCTTGTTGTTTGAAAGAATTTCGAAATCCTTTTGCAGCGCTGACGTTTGCGGATCGCCGCTGTCATCGCCAGTCACTTCGATACTCAGATTCACCGTTTCACCTTCGGAGATATTGAAACGATCCACATGTGCCGTCACCGCAGCCTGCGCAGCAATGCCCCAGCACATGATACATAGCAAAAATATGAAACACTTGAGCTGCCCTACCATGATTGATCACCTGCCCTGTTTGACTGATTTTGTTGCCGGTTTTGTTGATACTGATACTGGAACTTGCGCCGCAACAAACCGCCCGGGTCATCGGGAATGCGCCGCAACCACTGCTGCATTGCGGCGGACTTTTCCTTATCCTTCGGATTGGCATCTTTATCTGCGCCCATGGCTGCTTTTTTCTTATCTTGTTGTGTGCCACTGGATTGCTGTTTTGCCCCGGCTTGCTGTTCATCCTTCTTTTTATGATCCGTCTTTTTATGATCCTTCTTTTGCCCGGCTGACTGTTGTTCAGACTTATCCTGTTTCGCATTCTGCTGATTAGACTGCTTATTCTGATCGGACTGCTTACCCTGCCCGCTTTCCTGGCCCTGCTTTTGGTCAGGCTTATGCTGATCAGAATTCTGAGACTTGCTCTGCTGAGAGCCTGACTTATCCTGATTTTTATCCTTGCCACCATCTTTTCCTTTCGGCTTTTTATCCTGATTATCTTTCTGCTGTTTATTTTTTTTCTTATCGGATTTCTTCTGATCCTGCGATTTGTTTTTCTTTGATTGTTGCATGGCTTTTTTCACCAGATCACGATTAAACGCTGCATCCTTGTCAGCTTTATTCAGTTTCAGTGCATGATCGTAGGCATCCAGTGCGCCCTTCAAATCGCCCGCTTTAGCCAGTGCATTGCCGCGATTATACCATCCATCGGCACTATCCACAGATTTCAATGCATCTGCCGCCTGCTTGTATTTTTTTGCACGGTATAAGGATGCGCCTTTCCAGTCGGGGTTTTGAAACAGGTCAGCCGCCGCTTCCGGTTTTTTATCGCGTATCAAGATTTGCGCCTGTTGATCCTGCGTTTGCCACAGATCTTTCCATGTCATCGCCTGTGCGCTTTCAGGGAACATCAAAACGGGCAACACAAATGGCAGCAGAACAAATGGCAACAATACCCCGCGCCGAAAAGCCAGACTCAACAGCGGCAACACCAGCAACAACAGCCACGGCCCTTCTTCGCGCCAGAGATCGGTTTGCAGCTTCTCCTGTTTGGAAATCGCATCGGTCATCGAAGGTTTAATGCCGGCAATGGCATTGATATCGCCGTCATCAAAGCGAATCGGCTGATACGCGCCATGCCCCGCATCCGCTAATCCCTGCAACAGACCAGTCTGCAAACGAGGAATGACAATACTGCCGTTCCGATCTTTCACGAAACCGCCTGTTTCTCCGGCGGCAGGAATCGGTGCGCCGTCTTCCGTTCCTACGCCGATCAGGCTGACGCGATGCCCGGCTCTGACCAATTCAGAGGCAACATCAGATGCATCAGCATCCACGCCGTCGGTTAATAAAACCACCGTGCCGTGTTTGATGGCATTGCGTTTGAAAATAGCTTCAGCATGTTCCAGCGCAGTCGATGCACGGCTTCCCTGCGCCGGCATCATCGATGGCTCAAGTGCATCCAGCATAGCCAGAATCGCTTTGTTATCGCTGGTCAACGGCACCACATCGAAGGCCGCGCCCGCGAAAACAACTAACGCCGTCTGCCCTTCCCTGCGTAACGATAAAATATCCTGCAATTTCTGTTTGGCGCGTTGCAATCGATTGGGTTTCATATCCTCAGCAAGCATGGAGCGCGATAAATCCAATCCAATCACCAAGGCAGATTGGACGCGATAGACCGGTTGCGGCAGTTGTTGCCATGCCGGCCCGGCCAGCGCCAGCAGCGCAATGCAACCGGCCATTAGCAGGGCCGCCAAAGCCATTTTCGAACGCTGCTGCGTCCCTGAACTCTCACCAACCAGATACGATAATAAGGCCGGATCGCAGACTGACGCCCAACCGTCCCCACGCTGGCCTTTGCGCCAAACATACAGAGCCAGACTCAGCCACAACGGCAGCGCCAGCAACCACCACGGGCGCAGAAAATGAAAGGCCGCTAGGATTTCCATGATGTTCTCCCGGTTTTGCTCCCGAAAGCGCGCACCACCAGAAAACCGGCAGCCAGCAACAGCGCCAATCCGAGCGGCCACATAAATAAAGCGTGGCGCGGACGATAGACCTGCTTGTCCTTCTCAACCGGCTCCAGCTGATCAATCAACTGGTAAATCTGTTGCAACTCGCTGGTATTGTGGGCGCGAAAATATCTGCCGCCCGTCTTTTGTGCGATTTCAGTCAGCGCCTTTTCATCCAGTTCCGCCGACGGATTCACCTGCCGCGAACCGAAGAACGATTCAATCATCATCGCATCGGCGCCGATGCCGATAGTATAAATGGTCAATCCGCGTTTGGCTGCCAGTTCCGCCGCCTGTAACGGCGCAACTGCGCCAGCTGTATTGACCCCGTCAGTCAGCAGAATCAACACCTGTTCCTGACTGGCGCCCGTCTCGCCTTCCTGTAATCGTTTGGTCGCCAGACCAATGGCATCGCCAATCGCCGTAGCCTTACCTGCCAAGCCAACCACAGCTTCATCGAGCAAGCGACGCACGGTTTTGCGATCAAAGGTCAGCGGCGTCTGCACATAGGCTTTGGAACCGAATAAAATCAGACCAATACGATCCCCTTCACGGCGCTCTATAAAGGCATCGGCCACCGCTTTCGTCGCTGTCAGCCGATCCACCGCTTTGCCAGAAATCTCGAAATCCTGAATCTGCATGGAACCGGAAATATCCACAGCCAACATCAAATCACGCCCGCTGACCGGCAATTCCACCGCATCGCCCACCCACTCGGGCCGCGCCGTCGCCACAATCACCAGTAACCAGACCAGAGCCGTCAGCCACAATCGCGCTCGTTCAGATTTGTCCGTTTGCGCGATGGACGCATCCGGCCACTCTGAGGCAAACGGCACATAAGCAACCGCCTGCTGACGACGCACCGGTGGCAGGAATAAACGTACCAACAACGGCAAGGGCAACAAGGCGAATGCCCACAACCATTGCCACGTCAACGATTCAAACATGGTTTCCATCACCGCTGCACCTCGATCCATTGGCGCACCAGCCGCAGCTGCGCTTCGATATCAATCTCGCCACGGCGCTGGAAAGGCGCATCCAGCAATAACCGCCCTGCCCCGCAACTAAATGCATCGTTATCCCATTGTTTATCCAGCCAGATCAGCCACCCATCGCCGCTTAAACCGGCAATGCTGGCATCGTCCTGATGCAATCGAATCGCGACCCGACGCAACAAAGCGGATAAATCAGCAAGCACCGCGTGACCATCATCATCAGTCTGTTCCTGTAGCGAATCCAGTTCCAGGAGCGCCTGTTCAATAATGTCAGATTGCGAAAACTGTTTTGGTGTTGCCTGCTGTTGCTTGCCACGCCGCAACCACCAAACCAGCGCCGCAACTACCAGCAAAACCAGCCCGAGCAGTATCCACCAACCCGGTGCTGGCGGCCACCATGAAACAGGTTCAGGCAGATGGATATCGCGTAGCCCGGCCAATGCATCCTGCTTCATCGCACCCACAGCGTGGTCTGCAATGTTGTGAACGGATCATCCGTGGTGGCGCATTCGATCAGAAAAAAACCGGGGACAAGCGCCAGTTCCTGTAAGCGCGCCCGCCGTGCATTGAAATGCTCGGCAAGCTGGCGGCGGACACCCGCATCCGCCGCATTAAGTTGACGCACGCTTGATCCGTCAAAGGCCTGCAATACGCCAGTACCCGGAACCAATGCCTCAAACGGATCGAACACCATCACAAACACAATTTGATGATGTTTCAGCAACTGTGTCAGCAACATCTGTGAGGCGTCATCCAGCCCCCGTCCATCACTGACGATTAACATCATACTACCCGCACGGGCAGCATGAGCAGCGCGTTGCAGTACCGGCAATAATGATTCACCGGGATCAGCGAGCCGTTGCTGCCACTGGGGATGATCAACGACTTGCCCCAGCATGCGCATCACCGATCGCTTGCCGCGCGCAGGACGAATACTTGCGCCCACCGACTGATGGTTCGCATCCAATAACAAACTACCTATTCGATCCCCCTGATGCACCACGCTCCAGGCCAGCAGGCTGGCGCATTCCGCCGCAATCACAGCTTTAAGCGCCCCATGAGTGGCGAAAAACATGGCCGGGCGCAAATCCAGCAATAACAGCGCCGGACGTTCGCGTTCTTCGCGAAACAACTTGGTATGCGGTTTGCCGGTGCGCGCTGTCACCCGCCAGTCCATATTACGAATTTCATCGCCGGGCTGATACGGCCTGACCTCATCAAATTCCACGCCGCGCCCCTGAAAACGCGACAAATGCCCGCCCGCCATCAACGCACGCGGATAACCTTCGCGCAGCCGCAAACTCGCCGCCGGACGTTGCAGCTGAATCAAATAGTCCAGGTCGGGCCGAACCGGATTCGGGCGCGTCAGCTTCAGGGTTTGGATGATAACTCCTTGCTCTCAGGTTTGGCGACAGTGGCCGCAGTATCCGGCACATCGACAAACCAGACATTTTTGTTCATCTGTTTCTGCCATTCTTTCAGCAAAAAGCTGCTCACCGCGAAATACTCATCCCGATCGGATACCTTGAGCAGATATCGATCACCCTGCTTGGCTTTGGCAAAACGATACTGACGTTTGATAGCCGACGTACGCACTGACGCGGTCAGGATCGGATGTGCAAGATCAAAATCAGCCGGCGGCTGTTTTCCGAGCACCTTGTCAAAACGCAGCGTAGCCAGCAGATGCAAGGCCTGCTGCACGGCATGCTGATCCAGCTGTTTACCCGCCGGCGTCGTGCTGGCGCGCCACACAGGTTTCTTATCCCCGTTGGCGCTGCTGCTCAGTGTTATACCGTCCAGCTCCAGATCGTTCACCTGATCGGCAGCTACCTGCAACAACCCTTTATCCTGCCACTGGCTCTCATCCAACGGCAGTTCATAGCTACCCAGACTGATGCTATAAACAGCCTGATGCTGTCCATTACTGGCATAACTCTGACCCGCCCCGGCGCCTTTGCCGAGATAGAGTTCAGCGACCATCTTGCCCGCCTTGCTCAAAACCAGATGACGCTCAAAATGATCTTTGGCCAGCTTGAAGCGTGATAGCGACGAGGCGGATGTTGCAACCGCCAGGCCATGCTTGAGGTCGGACAGGCGTTGCAGTATCTGCTCTATTTTTTTACCATCAGCCGGAAATGCCGCCGCTGTTTTCCAGCCGCCATCCTGATGCAGGGTAACAACCTGTTTATCCGGCCCGTCAATGCGAATGCTGTCTATCTCAGCCGGGGTAAATGATAACAGCCTTGCACCGGCCTGTGACGTCTGCAGACGGTTGCCGCCCGTGTAGGCAACAGCAACCATCCCCAGCTGAAAGACTGCCGCCATGGCCAGTATACGAATGATCGATTTCATCATTTACACCTCCTCCAGAATTGCGTTGCATTGCCTGACTGTGCGGTGACGCATCCATCGTCGCCGCAACCAGACCAGCCCCAAACCGAACAGCGCCAGGGCATAATTCAGATACTCCCAGAACAGTTGATCCTCATGCGCCATCGGCATCAGGGTGCGGGCAAAACTGGCTCGACTGCGAATGCCCAGCAGCCCCTGATCCTGCAAGGACCAGTCCACCGCATTCTGAATCAGCTCCTGTTGACGGGTGTATCGCGTGCCCATGCCCTGCGAACTCAGACTGACCACCATATCGCGAGCAAAGGCATTGGCGCCTATCACCACCAGCCGGGCCGAGTCCGACGAACGTGCAATCACACTTCCGACCACAGCCCCACCGGCCTTGTCGCCCTGATCCGTGACGTCCTTGCCCTGCTGCGCCAGCAACGGCGAAGCTTTCCCTTTGAACCAGGAATCAAACCGGCCCTTGATGGCCACAGCAACCAGTTCGCTGCCGCGTTTGCTGCCCGGCCTGAAACCGGTTTCGGGATAGATATCGTATTTCGGCATAATATCCGCATTGTCCGACACCCAGCTATCGGCTGATGTGTGCAACAACTCGATCACCTGCCTGCCCTTGTTTTTCTGCTTGTCCACATGTAGCGGTGATGGCCAGCTCACCGTCAATTGCTGTAGCGATGCCGTCATCGGATTATTCCGGTTCAAGCCATCGCCGCGCACATCGGCAAACAGTGGATAGGGCATCATGCGGATTTCATTGATCGAGATGCCACCGAGCTGCCGGCGTACCGGAATCGGCAATGATGCGCCCTGCGAATCCATCACCAGCGTTTTGTCCATTGTGATACCGGCATGCTTGAGCCACGCCTCCAGGCCGGAGTGATGCGCCTTGGCGCTCAGGGTATTACTGATCGTAATATCAAACGGCGAGCTAGCCATCACCACTGAACCGCCCTGCATGAGAAACTGATCGACGGCGAACAACTGCTTCTGATCCAGCTTATCTGGCGCCAGCAACAACAACAGATCGGCATTCGCCGGCACATGTCCGTCCTTCAGATCCGCAGTAATGACACGCTCATTTTTTGTCAGCATAGCGCGCAACAGCTGATAGCGCTTGCCGCGCGCTGCCGGCAGATAGGGACTGGATGGTCGCGCCGGAGCTGGCGGCGTCACCAGCACCACGGTTTTCATATACCCCGGCGCCATACGCTGCAGGGCTGAGCTAATCGCACGCTTGATATTGGTCTTGTTCAGCTCTGCCGGCAGCGGCACCTGCACCGATTCACCGCCATGTTCCAACACCATGTAAAACCAGAACGGTTTCGGATCCAGCAGGCTGGAAATTTGCGGCCCGAAGCCATATTGCTGTTTCAGCCGTTTGGCCAGCTGGCCGCCGTTCGCATCCGGATCGCTGAAATCAAGCTTCAGTTTACCGGGCGACTGCTGCTGCATCGTGGTGAGCATGGCCTGTAAATCCTGTCGCAATGTCTTCAATGCATCCGGCAGTTTGGCCGGCGCGGAGATATAGCCGTGAAATGTGACCGGCGTTTGTAGTCCGGCCAATGGGTCGCCGCCGCTCTGCCATGCCTGGGTTACCTTGCGAATGGCGCTGGTAATCGCATATTCCGGATTCTTCAACACCACTTCCGGATCACCGCCGCCACTACGTTTCACCTCGATCAGATCCTGGAAACCGAGTGTTTCAAACTGATCACCATAAGCAATCACCAGATTGAAATAGGAGTTGACCACGCCGGACTCGTAGCGACTGGCCATGCGAAACGGCACCGGCCGGATATTGTATTTCTCCGCTGCCTGGCGCTCCAGCGACGGGTCGGTTTGAGGATCAATGAACTCAACCCGAACATGCTTGCCGCCAGCGACCTGATACTCTTTGAGCAGATCCTGCAGTTGCGGCACCAATGGCTGCAGCAAGGGGTGCGTTTTGGCCGAGAAGTAAGCGCGAATCAGCAGCGGCTCCTGCAATGCATTCAAGTCGTTGCGCGTGGCATCGGAGAGCGAATAAATATGCCCGTCGGTTAAATCGGCGCGCACGCTGGCAACCGGATACATCCAGACATTGATCAGCAGAGCATTGCAGATTACCAGCAGCGTCAACCATCCCCAGCGCCGATGATTGGCATTGGCCGGATTACCGGCCCAGCACAGCCGTTCCAGCGAATAGCGGTTGAGCATCAGAAAGATAGCCACAATGGAGAGGTAATACAGCAGATCGCGCAAATCCAATACGCCGCGCGTGATCGAATCAAAGCGGGAACCGGTGCCGAACAGGGCCAGCAGCGAGCCGATATTACGGCCAAACAGCGAGGTCAGCATATCCGACCCGATCAGATAAAATACTGCACTCACCGCCACTGTCAGTATCAGTGCGACAATCGGGTTATCGGTACGTCCGCTCATATACAGGCCGATGGACAGATAGGCCGCAGCCAGGAACAGGCTGGCGATATATCCGCCCCATACCGGCCCCCAGTCCAGCGCCCCCATCATCGCAACCGTAACCGGAATCGGCAGCGTCAGGGTCAGCGCCAGCGCCACCAGCGCCAGACCGGCGCTGAATTTCCCCAGAATCATGCTTAGCGGTGACACCGGCGCAGTCAGCAGGCTCTCCAGCGTGCCGGCCCGCCGTTCCTCCGACCAGCTGCGCATGGTCAATGCCGCCACCAGAAAAATAAGCAGAATCGGCATCCATTGAAACAAGGGTTTTACATCGGCGATATTGCGGGCAAAGAATGCTTCCGCCCAGAAAAACACGAACAGGTTGACCGCCAGAAATGCAGCCAGAAATAGCCATGCGGCCGGTGATGCAAAAAAGCTGTTAAACTCCTTGCGGCATACTTCAACAATAGCGTTCATCAGATACCTCCCTCCGAATCAGCCGGTTTGATTATGGTTTGATAAGGGCTGTTGTCATCCTGATTCACTTCAGCAAAAACGGCTTCCAGATCACGCACCTCAGCCTGCATGGCATAGAGTTTGTCGCCATGGCGATGCACTGCGTCCGCCACATAGGGCGCGATATGGGCCGGCGCAGTCAGCGCGTAGCAATGATGTTCCGAATCCACACGCGGCTGAACCGATGTCACGCCTTCAATCTGACCCAGATAACCTGTCGCCTCCGGATTATCCAGCCGAATCAGCAGCGTATGACCGGACTGCAATGCATCCAGTGATGCATCGACCACCAGCTTACCGGCGCGCAGAATCAATACCCGCTCACATACGGCCTGCACCTCCTGCAGAATATGGGTGGAAATAATCACCGTCGCCTGCTCGGCCAGTTCCGCAATCAGGCCGCGCATATGGCGAATCTGGGTCGGATCGAGACCATTGGTCGGCTCATCGAGAATAATAATATCGGGATTGTGCAGAATAGCCTGCGCCACGCCGACGCGCTGGCGATAACCGCGCGACAGGGTCTGAATGGATTGCGATGCTTTCTCTTTCAACTCGGTGCGACGAATCGCCGTTGCCACGGCTTGATTGAGATCGCCCGCCTGCACGCCATGCAAACGTGCCTGATACTGTAAATATTCGATCACATTCATTTCCGGCCAGACCGGACAATTCTCCGGCAAATAACCGATACGCTGTTGTATGGCGGCCTTGTCATCCCCTGTTTTCCAGCCATCGATGCAGACGCTGCCAAGCGTCTGCTCCAGAAAACCGGTGATCATTTTCATAATCGTGGATTTGCCCGCTCCATTGTGACCCAGCAAGCCTACCACTTCACCGCGTTGAATATTCACACTCACATCATCTACGGCTTTGAAATCACCGTAATATCGACTTAAATGATTGATTTCAATCATATAATATCCTCCAAAAAAGATTCAGATATGGTTCATACTCTGTTTATAAAACGTGAAAAAAAGAAATTTCAGGCATTGCCCATGAACCGGGCTAGCGTCACTGGCGGATGATCATGGCACGGCCACGTGAGCCAGCAATTCGGCAATCACATCGTCGCTGCTCACCCCGGCTGCTTCAGCTTCAAAACTGAGCAACACCCGATGACGCAGCACATCCGGCGCAATGGCCTGCACATCTTCGGGACTGACATAATCGCGTCCGGCCAACCAGGCATGAGCGCGTGAGCAACGATCCAGGGCAATGGTGGCGCGCGGGCTGGCGGCATACTGAATCCACTTGGCCAGATCACTGCTGTATTTTTCCGGCTGCCGCGTCGCCATTACCAGATGCACGATATAATCTTCCAGCGCTTCGGCCATGTGCAGATTCATGGATTCGGTTCTGGCGGCAAACAGTTCGGCCTGCGTAAGCTGCTGCGCAATCTCGCCGTCGCCGTGTTCAAACTCCTGCCGCGACAGGCGCAGAATCTGTTTTTCAGTCGCAGTATCGGGATAATCAATGCGCACATGCATCAGGAAACGATCCAGCTGCGCTTCGGGCAAGGGGTATGTGCCCTCCTGCTCAATCGGGTTTTGCGTCGCCATGACCAGAAATAATTCGGGCAGTTGATGCGATACCTTGCCGACAGTGATTTGGCGTTCCGCCATGGCTTCGAGCAATGCCGCCTGCACCTTGGCCGGCGCGCGGTTGATTTCATCGGCCAGAATCAGATTATGAAACAACGGCCCCTGCTGAAAATGGAACGATGCATCCTGCGGGCGATACACTTCCGTGCCGGTCAAATCCGAAGGTAGCAGATCCGGGGTAAACTGAACGCGGTGAAAATCACCTTCGATGCCACCAGCCAGCACTTTTATGGCCTTGGTTTTGGCCAGTCCCGGCGCGCCTTCAACCAGCAGATGCCCGTCCGCCAGCAAGGCAATCAGCATACGATTGACCAGTTGTTCCTGACCCAGAATACGTTGTTGAATCTGCCTGTTCAACCGCTGCAATGGATGTGACATGGATGCCTCTCGATTCATTTTTATGAAGTATTATGTAGTTGACATTCTCAAGTAAATGTCTGGGGTGCGCATTAAAACAGCACTTTATGAATCAAAAATGAAAAAGAATTAAATCAGTGTATGGGCGCCAATCATCAATCAGCGCTGCGGCATGCTCGTCAATTTATTATTGAACAGATTCTGCTATCAAGCTTTTCTTTTCACCGGAATATTTGATGCTCACTTGATCGCCCGGCGCAGGCATGGAACCATGCATTTCTTTACCGGCAGTGAAAGAGATCGGCCCTCCGGTCTGAGCATCACGAATGGTAAAATGATTCCCATCCACGCTTAACACCTGACCGACATGGGTGTTCGGCCCGGCGGCATCGCAGGCCAAAGCCGATGTCGATAATGCAAGGCCGCCCATCAGCATCACTGCAATAGATAATGTCGTTTTAATATTTTTGCGTATAGAAGATTTCATTCTGTCACCTCCGATGATGTTTTAAATGCTAGTCATCTGCCGCAGCAATCTCGGCAAATGCATTACTGTAATGTGGTCGGCGACCCAGCCATAGTCTTGCAAAAAAGAAGGAAACCGATTTCAGTTTAATAAGCACCAACAGCATCGCTATGCTTGAAAGCCCCATCACCCAGAGCGCACCTGAAAACCCTTTATCCACCATCATGGCATAGGTGAAAAAATAGATGCACATCGTCAAGGCAAGCACGACACCAATGACCACAGCGATATTTTCCTGTTTTTTCCTGATTGATTCAATAATCACAGATTGGTCAATTTCGGTCATCCTATAAGGCTCCTGATCGCAAATCATTTCATTTCGCAGCCAATGCTACTACGTCCCAATCATTCGGCAAACCAATGTCGTTTACAATCAGAAACGAAGTATCTTCAACCACCAGTCAGAAGTTTCCAGCCCCGGCCAGGTGGAAAAAACATCCCTCCACATGAGGAAAAATCTGCCCCGGAAATATTACCATCTGAATGGTAATTCTTTAACTATATGATATATATGTTCTTTTTATACACCCGAGACTGGCAGCAATCTTGCGATAGGGTAAGTTGTAACAAACAGCAGGCAAACAATTCAATACGCAAGGGCAGGAGTAGTTATGCAACTTGGTTTCTATATTTCGGGCGTGGCGGGTCAAATGGCGCAGGGTAAACTGGATAATATCAGTAATAACCTTGCCAATGCGAACACCGTCGGTTATCTGGAAGATCGCGTAGCGTTCTCTTCTCATTTATCCAATAAAATGGCTGGAGAAGGCGTGCCGAATCAAACTTCTTCAGCATTTCTTTCAATGGATCAGCAATATGTCAGCACGGAGGCTGGTACGATTCGACATACCGGCAGTAACTTTGATTTCGCTATTCGTGGCGATGCTTATTTTCGTGTCAGAATGAACAATGGTCAGGAGGCGTTGACCCGCGCCGGCAATTTCAAGATTGATGCAGATGGCAATCTGCTGACCCAGGGCAATCTGGCGGTGCTGGATCAGGGCGGCGCGCCCATCCAGCTTCCTATTGGCAAGGTCAGCTCCACCGAAAACGGTTCGCTCTATGTCAATGGTCAGCCAGTAGCTGATCTCGGATTATCCATGCTGAAAGATCAACGCCAGATAAGCAAAATGGCAGGCGTACTTATTACCAGCCCGGCCAATAATATTGCTAAAGCCGATAAGTCAATCTCGGTATTACACGGGTCGCTGGAAGATTCCAATGTCAACTCAATCAAGGCCATGGCGCAGATGATTGACACCATGCGCGCTTACCAGTCAATGATGAAAATAGTAGAACAATATAACCAACAGGCCGGCCTGCTTAATGACAAGGTTGGCATGGTTCAGGGATAAAGGAGTTCGATTATGATGCGATCACTATGGACTGCCGCCACCGGCATGGCAGCGCAAAGTCTCAATGTGGATGTGATATCCAACAATATTTCCAACGTCAATACGACCGGCTTCAAACGAGGCCGGGCCAATTTTCAGGACCTGATGTATCAACAGATTAAATCACCGGGTTCGGAAGCCAGCTCAGCCGGCACCCAGGTGCCGACCGGCATCCAGATTGGTCTGGGCGTGAAGGCTGCCAGCGTGGATAGTATATTTTCAGAAGGTAGCTTCCAGCAGACTGGCAACCCGCTGGACCTGACCATTCAGGGACGCGGATTTTTCCAGGTTCAGCTTCCCAGTGGTGATACAGCCTACACCCGTGCGGGTAAATTCAGCATTGATTCTCAAGGCCAGATTGTCACCCAGAATGGCGACCCGGTTCAACCCGGCATCACTATCCCCAGCGATGCACAGTCGATCCATATCTCTCAGGATGGAACCGTTTCAGTTATTCAACCCGCTGGCACGCAGACAGTGGTGGGACAAATTCAGATTGCCGACTTTATTAACCCGGCCGGTCTTACCCATCTGGGTTCCAACCTTTTTCAGACCAGCAACGCATCGGGTGAAGCCGTGATTGGCAACCCGTCTGAAAATGGACTGGGATCCGTCGGGCAGGGCATGCTGGAAATGTCCAATGTCAGCATGGTGGAAGAGATGGTCAATCTGATTGCCGGCCAGCGGGCTTATGAAATGAATTCCAAAGCGATTAAGGCAGCCGATGAAATGCTGCAGACCGCCAATAACGTCAGGAGATAACCATGCTTCGCCACCCATGCTTGAAACGATGGATTGAACGACTACTGCTGTGTCTGCTGGCCCTGCTGCCTGCCCTGAGCTTGCCTGCTAATGCAATGGCAGAGCCGGATACAGCCTTGCAGCGTTCACTCACATCGTTTTTCAAGCATGGCGTGGTGGTGCGTGGTGCATCCGCTGAGTTGATTCGGGTGGAACGCTGGCCTGCAACCAGTGGCGCAGTACGCTGGTCCCTGCCGATTGCAATGCATGCACATCCAAAACGCTTCTCGCTGATCGCCGAACAAGGTGGTAAACGATGGTATGTACCGGTACGCGTACACTGGTGGGCTACTGCGATTGTTTTGAATCAGGCCGTTTCGGCACGAACCTTGCTCACACTGAGTATGTTGAAAAAAACACGTAGCGATATTGCCGGCCATAGCGGCCAGTGGCTCGAACATGCCAACCAACTGGCAGGCATGCGCCTGAACCGACGCATGGATAAGGGCGAAGTGGTGCTCAGTAATTTTGTCAAACGCCCTCCTCTCATCAAACGCGGCGAACTTGTTCGCATTCTACTCGATATCGGAGGTCTGCATGTTCGGACGGAAGGGAAAGCATTGCGCACAGCCAACCGTGGCGATCGAATCCTGGTTAAAAATCTACGTAGCCATGAAATCGTTCAGGCCATTGCAGAAGCCTCCGGCACGGTGCGTATCGTATTAGGGAGAAACGCAGGATGAACGCCCAAAGCATTGCCTGCCTGCTGCTGCTGGCCAGTATTTCCATCACCGGCTGTATGCCCCGGGCAGACAAAGCCGCCAATGAACTACAGAAACAGAAAGTAGAAAAGGCACTGACTACGCCGATTCCTGATACTTCCGACAGCGGCTCGCTATGGGCCAATGGCGGCTCAGGATTACTGTCCGACGCCAAAGCAGCCAAGGTTGGTGATCTGGTTACTGTGCTGGTCTCGGAAAATGCCAAAGCGACCCGCTCGCTGGGCAGCAACCAAAGCAAATCATCCGACCGGAAATCAGGATTTACCGCCAATCTCAAATACGGCGGTTCACTGGGCAATGCCGATGTGAATCCATCAGGCGATATCGGCATGACCAATTCGAAAACTTTTAAAGGTGCCGGTTCTACCAATAACTCGGATACATTAACTGCCAGCGTCACCTCGGTAGTGATGCACGTCTACCCTAACGGTAATATGCGTATCGCTGGAAAGCGACTGCTCAATGTGAATCACGAACCGCAGGAAATCACCTTCACAGGCGTTATTCGCCCCATTGATATCGCTGCAAATAATACTATTTCATCATCAAAAGTGGCTCAGGCTTACATCAGTTATGGCGGCACAGGCACACTGGCAACCGTCGCCCATGAAGGATGGTTATCACAAACACTGGATCAGGTATGGCCATTTTAAGTTTACTCACCCGACTTACCCTGCTGCTGGCTCTGGTTGTATGTTTTTCACCCATGCAAACTCAGGCCGAACGTATCAAGGATCTGACTAATATCGAAGGCGTACGCGGTAATGCACTCATCGGTTACGGTTTGGTTGTAGGCCTGAATGGCACCGGCGACTCCGCCACCTCATCGCCATATACCGTCAGTAGCATCACAGCGCTGCTTGAACGGCTCGGCGTGAATGTGCGGGCTGATATCAGTAAAATGAAACCGAAAAACATCGCAGCCGTCATGGTCACGGCCGAACTTGCTGCTTTCGCGCGACCCGGCGCCCAACTGGATGTTACTGTCTCCAGTATTGGCGATGCCAAGAGCCTGCGCGGTGGCACGCTGTTGGTCACGCCGTTATTGGGCGGTGATGGCCGCCCCTATGCCGTTGCTCAGGGCGGCGTTTCCATCGGCGGTTTTGCCATAAGCGGCAAAGGCGCAAGCACAACCAAGGGTCACCCTACTGCCGGTCGTATTCCCAATGGCGCACGGGTGGAAAAAGCTGCCCCGCGCGGTCTGGCCTCTGATCAGGATCATGTTACCCTGACACTGCGCAACCCCGACTTCACTACAGCCGGTAATATACAAAACGCCATCAATGCCAAACTCGGCAAGGGTATGGCGCAGGCTATCGATGCCGGCACAGTGCAAGTCTGGAACCCTGAAAGCAACGCCATCGCCCTGATCGGCAAAATCGAGCAAATAGACGTGGCGATTGATCACCCGGCGGTTGTGATAGTCGATGAACGTACCGGCACCATTGTGATGGGTCAGGAAGTGCGCATTGATACGGTTGCTGTCGCGCACGGTAACATCACCGTCAGCGTTAGCGAAAATCCTCAGGTTTCCCAGCCCAATGCTTTTGCATCCGGAAAAACAACGACAGTGGATCGTTCCAGTGTTAATGTAAAGGAAGATGATGCCAAGCTGGTGGTGCTACCCAAACAGGTATCATTATCCGAGTTGGTCAGCGCACTCAATGCAGTCGGCGCTACACCGAGCGATTTGATGGCCGTGTTGCAGGCCATTAAAGCTGCCGGTGCGCTGCATGCCGAGTTGAGGACAATGTAATGCGTGATCTGGTCGAATCCGTTATTGATGGCATCCTGCAACATGAAAAGATGCAGCAACATGCTGCCAATCAGAAAAAGCACCGCGCCATCACCAAATCACGTCCGGTGCACACACAACCCATTAACCAGACCCGGCTGCATGCAACCGGTCCGCAAACTTCAGTTTCCCACAAAGACAGAGATCCGGCTTTATGGAAGGTCAGCCGACAATTTGAAGCGATCTTTGTGCAGCAAATGATGTCGGAGATGCGTAAAACCGTACATAAATCCGATTTCATACCGAGTGGGTTTGCCGAGGATATACATGGTTCCATGATGGATGAGGCCATTTCCCAGGCCAGCGTCAGACACCATAGTTTCGGCATTGCCGATAATATTTATCGCCAATTGGAAGCATTGCAATCTCGCTCAGGCCAGACGGGTTCAAAGCAGCCTGGCCCCATCCAAACCGAATCCATTCAAGCAATTTCGAATTCTGCCGATACATTACAAATGAAGCACGATATCACGCTGGAGGCAATCAAACATGCGAATTAACCGCTCAAGTGGGCCGGCAGGCATGAAGAAATCCGGCAACGCATCCAAAGGCAAAGGCAAAGCCGGCAGTGCAGGCAGAGGCGGCGACTCGATTAAAGTCACCGATGCAGCCTCGCTACGCGAAAAGGCGATGGTCATGCTCGGCGATATGTCGGCTGTACGCATGGATCGCATTGAAGAAATCCGCGATGCACTGGAAAGCGGTAGTTTCAAATCAGACAGCAGAAAAGTCGCATCCAGGATTGTAAATAATGCGCTGGCGGAACACCCATGGTCTTAAATCAGTCATCCGGTGCGATCATGCCATCACTGCGCAGTTTGCTGGAGCAAATGGACGCCTGCGCACAGGATCTGGAAGCGATTACGCAACGGGAATATGAGGCCATCCGCAGCCTGGATGGCGAACAGATTCTCCAGGCCAGCCAGCAACGCATTATCACGCACCAATATCTCGGAGAGCTGGAGCAGCAGATGCGACAATTGTTGGCGCAACATCAGGTTTCCAGCCAGTTACCTATATCCGCCGTGATTGATATGTATGCTGATGATCAGACAACAGCACTTCAGGCGCTACGCAGGAACCTGCATGAGCGCATGCTAAAGATCGATCAGAAGAGTCAGGAAAATCGTATGCGCCTGCATGCCGCTTACAGCGTTTCCTCCACGATACTCCAACAGCTCGGCTTATCCCCGGCGCAGCAAACGTATAACCGCAGGTCAGCAGTATGATCTCCGATAGCCTCAATATCGCCGCCAGCAGCCTGAAAACACAGCAACGGGCTCTGGATGTGGTGTCGCACAATATCGCCAACGTCAATACACCCGGATATTCCCGGCAAAGTGCGGATCTTGCCACCCTCTCATCGGAAAAAATTGCCGGTCTGAATCTCGGGCGTGGCGTTGATATTGTAAATGTACGTCGCCTTGTCGATCCGATTATCAATCAAGCCATACTGAATAACGGTTCGCAACTCTCCTACTGGGACACAACCCAGAAAGGGCTTCAGGCCGTCGAAAATGTATTCGGCAGCCTGCAAAGCACAGGGCTAGCCGCCGCGCTGGATGGCTTTTTTACATCATGGAAGCAATTGGCGAATAACCCCCAGGATAATGGACAAAAGGTGAATGTGAGAGCCAAAAGCTCGGCGCTGATCGATAATCTGAATAATATGAGTCAACAGATCCGTTCCGAGCAGACCAATACTGATGCCAATATCAATCAGTCCATCACTCGCGCCAACCAGATTCTGGATAATATCGCCTCCTTGACCACGCAGATCCAGCGCTCGGAAGCAGGCAACAAGGGTATTGTCGGACAGGCTAATGACCTGCGTGACCAGCGCGATCAGGCCGTACGCGACCTTGCCAAGATAATTCCGGTTCAGGAAGTTCAGACATCGGGCGGTTCGTTAATGCTGCAAACCCTCAATGGCGATCTGCTGGTGCAGGATAACACTGCCCGTCATCTGGCGCGCGGCTCTGGCGGTACCGGTAATTTTGCCAATATTGTTATTCAGGGCAGCAATACGACAATCGACAATGCCCTGCAAGGCGGCGTTATCGGCGGCATGATTAACCTACGTGATAACAAGCTAAGCAGTTATATCCAGCAGATGGACAGTATCGCCGCCAATCTGATTTTTTCAGTCAATCAGGTGCATGCAAGCGGCGCATCGACCAAGCACGCCACCGCCCTCACTGCCGGCCAGAGCTCCAATGCAGCACTGGCTCTGAATGATGCGACCCAGACAGCGCCATTTGCCGCCCAAATCAAGAGCGGCAGTTTCAAGCTGCACGTATATGATAACACAGGCACACCCACGCCCGCCGGTGGCGCCACGATTTCAGTCACTGCAGGCGTCACCACCATGAATGACATCGCCACGGCCATCAATGCCATCACCGGCGTGTCAGCCTCTGTCAATGCCTCCGGACAATTAAATATCACGGCCGCAACCGGCAACACCTTCAGCCTGTCGAGTGACAGCAGCAATATGCTGGCTGCGTATGAAATCAACAGCTTTTTTCAAGGCAACAATGCCGGTTCTATTGCACTGGCATCAGCCATTCAGTCCGATGCCGGTGCCATTAACACGGGGCAGGTCGATCCGGCCACGTCGACGATTAACCTGGGCGACAACAGCGCCGCACTGGCTATCCTGGGCTTGCAGAATGCAGCCCTGAGTGTGGACGGCACTACCACCGCCAGCCTGCATGATCGCACAACCTCAATATCAACCCAGTATGGCACGGATACTGCCGCATCCGTCCAGCAAAAAGATTATCGTAGCGTTGAATCCGACTCACTGAAAAACCAGAGGCAGGCGGTATCCGGGGTTAATGTCGATGAAGAGCTTGTCAGTATGATTAAATTTCAGCGAGCTTACGAATCATCTGCCAAAGTCATCACCACCACCAACCAGATGCTCGACTCGCTAATGGGGCTAATCCGATGAGAATTTCTACCAGCATGATTTATAACAATTTACTCTCAGGCATTCGCAATCAGCAAACGATACAGAACGACGGCAACGCCAAAATCGCTTCGGGCACCCGCTTCCAGACGCCGGCCCAGTCCGGCCTGGATTACAAGGTGTCTCTGGATATCCGTCATGCCCAGAGTGCGACACAGAACAGTATTGATGCCAGCAAGACGGTTGAATCCCGTTTGAATATCAGCCAGACCCTGCTGAATAATATGGGCAATATTCTTAAACGCGCCCAAACGCTGGCTGTACAACAGTCTGCAGGTCAACTTGGCGCCAGCGAACGACAAGCCGCCCTGCAGGAAATGAATCAGCTTGCAAATCAATTTCTTTCCGATGCCAACCAGACATGGCAAGGGCAATCCCTGTTTGCAGGCACCGCAGTAGATAAACCGGCATTCACGGATGATGGGACCGGCAATATCAGCTACACCGGCAGTAATCAGGACCGCATTGTTTCAATCAGCGAGCATCAACAGGTGGTCAGTAATATTCGAGGTGATAGTGCAGCATTCTCTGCCGCCTTCACAGCCATGAAGGACTTTAAAACCGCGTTACAAAACAATAATCAAACAGCCATTTCCGCCGCGCTTGGCGCACTGAACAGCGCCGGCGATGGCGTCATTAACTTAACCAGTGATGCCGGCGCCCGGCTCAGCGCGATGCAGTTTACCAGAACATCTTTTGAGGATATGAAAACCAATCTGGCCAAACGGCTCAACGCCCATGAAGCCGCAGATATCCCCGCTGTGGTGGCTCAGATGCAGCAATCCAGTATCGCACTGCAAGCAGCATACAACCAGATTGCCCAACTCAAATCCCTCAGCCTGACCAACTACCTCAGGTAAACCACCATGCTGGTTCTGCGCAGAAAAATCGGACAGGTCATCTGCATCAATGATGATATCCGTATTATTATTCAGGATGTCCAAAACGAGCATATTGTACGCATCGGCATTGAAGCGCCACCGGAAATTCCGGTGCATCGGCTGGAGATATATAACTTAATTCAGCAGGAAAATAAATCTGCCGGAGGCGCAGAAGCGCTGAAGTGGCTGAAAGGAGCAACCAATGATAGCAGCACAGGCGACTCGGAAGATCATGAATGAAGCAGAAGCAGCCCCGGATGGACAGTCCGACGATGCTTTTTATTTCCCGCAAGGCATGGCCGGTTTCAGCGAAGCCAGAGATTTCGGTTTTATCTATCAGGGTCATGGCGACATTGTTTGTATCCAGTCCATTGATCATCCGGAGGCTGCTTTTCTTATGACGCAGTGGGATGAGCAACGATTGGGAAAAACGCCGATACTTTCTGCCGATCAGTGCAATTGTATTCAAGCCAGCAGCCAGCAAGACATTATGTGGATGGTGGTGCTCAACCCTTTTATCGATACGCAGTGGGTTACAGCCAATCTCAAGGCCCCGGTTGCGCTGAATCCAAAAGCACGTACAGGTATTCAATGCATTCGTCAGGAAGCTGAACTGGACCTTCGTTATCACTGGATGCGCCAACCTGCCTGACAGACATGGTCGGGGCAAAAATAGCGATTCATCAATATCCCCCATTTCTGACCCTTGTCCTTGCAGCATACAGCTTGTGCTTTTATGCTCGGCTGAATCCAGTTAACACATCTAAATCTATTAAAGAGCAATCATGAATGGGGAGCAATCATGGAAGTTTCGGAACTGCTTGCATTTACAGTAAAGAACAAGGCATCTGATCTGCACCTGTCATCCGGCGAACCACCGATGATTCGTATCAATGGCGATATGACACGCATCAAAATGCCGGATATCGATAAACGTGAAGTGCAAAACATGGTGTATGACATCATGAACGACGGTCAGCGCAAAACGTTCGAAGAATTCCTGGAAATCGATTTTTCATTCTCGCTCGGTGATATTGCCCGCTTTCGTGTCAATGTCTTTAGGCAAAATCGAGGCATTGCCGCCGTCATGCGTACCATCCCAGAAAAGGTGCTCACACTTGAAGAACTCAATGCCCCTGAAATCTTTAAAGACATTGCCCTCACCCCACGGGGTATTGTGCTGGTGACCGGTCCGACTGGTTCGGGGAAATCGACCACGCTGGCCGCCATGGTGGACTATATCAACCAAAACCACCATGACCATATTCTCACCATTGAAGACCCGATTGAATTTGTTCACCAATCTAAAAGCTGTCTAATCAACCAACGTGAAGTGCATCGGGATACCAAAAGTTTTAACAATGCATTGCGTTCTGCCTTGCGGGAAGACCCGGATGTCATTTTAGTAGGGGAACTCCGGGATTTAGAAACTATTCGTTTAGCCCTTACTGCAGCAGAAACGGGTCACCTTGTGTTTGGTACGCTTCACACCAGCTCAGCCGCCAAAACAGTCGACCGGATTATTGATGTTTTTCCCGCTGGCGAAAAAGATATGGTGCGCGCCATGCTCTCCGAATCCTTACGAGCCGTGATTGCA